>SPBP01000056.1 GCA_004525935.1 Lentisphaerales bacterium
CCTTCCAAGCTGGTAACGGGGGTTCGATTCCCCCCGCCCGCTCCACCCTTCGCTCCTCGCTGCGCTCGGAGCTACGGGTGGCAAGCCACCCTTTTGTCGCAGCGAGGTGCGAAGGGTGTCCCCCGTAGCTTGCGAAGGGGGACGGTTCCTTATTCCGCGTTCCCCGCTCGATTGCCCTTTTTTCGCTCCGGCCCTTGTGATATCAATAAACTTGGGCAATCGGCGTCGGGTCGATGACACACATGAAGCAGACATTGTGGGGTTGAAGAAAGGTGATTGTGAATTGCGTTCTCACTGCATACAAGCGTATCGGGCAGTCATCTTGACTGCACTGTTCTCCTTTCTGACGGGCTGCGCCGGCATACCGAGGGGGATAGTGCCGGTGAAGGGCTTTGAGGTAGCCCGCTATACCGGGAACTGGTGGGAGATCGCACGGCTTGACCATCGTTTTGAGCGCGGGCTCAGCAATGTTTCAGCGACATATACGCTGAAACCAGACGGTGCCGGTCGGATAGTGGTGTTCAACCAGGGGTTCAAGGATGAGACTGGCGAGTGGACGGACGTCACTGGAAAGGCCTACATTACCGGCGAGCCGGGCGAGGGACGGCTGAAGGTTTCTTTCTTTGGTCCGTTCTACGCGGCATACAATGTGATTCACCTGGATCCAGAATACCGGCATGCAATTGTATGCAGTTCGAACATGTCTTACCTGTGGATCCTTTCGCGAACCAGAACACTGGATGAAACCACGCTGGCCAGTCTGGTGGACCGGGCCAAGGGGCTGGGTTTCAAAACGGAGGACCTTCTATATGTCAGGCATGACAGGGCGAGGCCGGAGTAGCCATCGCGTAAGTGTCAGGGAAACCCGGCGGGCCTGTTTACTCGCAGCAGCGTGGCTGGTGATGTCCGGCGGCATTGCGTTGGCAGGCGTGGCAGTTGAGCTGGAAGCGGGGGCGGTAACGTTCAGTCGCAATGACACACGGATACCGGGCAACACCGGCTCCAGGTTCAACATGCTCGACCTTACCGGCACGGGGATGTCCCCTTACTTCAGGCTGTATGCAACCTATGATTTCAATGAGCGACATGCGCTACGCCTTACGTTCGCACCGTTGACGGTCTCGGGCACGGGTGTATTCGAAGAAGAGGTGTCATTCGATGGAGTTGCCTTCGCCGCCGATACGGACACAAAGGGATCGTACACCTTCAATACTTACCGCCTGACATACAGGTGGTTATGGCATACGAGTGAACGCTGGCGTTCCGGCGTGGGAATGGCCGTTCTTATCCGTGATGCGCAGATATCGCTCGAGCAGGGCGGGCAGCGGGCCTCAACGTATGACCTGGGGCTTGTGCCGCTGCTTCACTTCTATGCGGCTTACCTGCTCAATGACAACACGTCGGCCATTCTTGATATGGAGGGAGCCTGGGCGCCGCAGGGCCGGGCGGTGGACATGGCGCTCAAGGTACAGCGTGATTTTGAATCCGGCTGGCACCTGTCTACCGGTTACCGGACTCTCGAGGGGGGCGCGGACAACGATTCCACATACACCTTTGCCTGGTTACACTACGCCTTCCTGCAAGCAGGATACACGTTCTGAGTTCGACTGCCCGGTTAACTTCCCACGCCCTTTGTCAAATGGCCTTCTTGATCGGGGAGTATGGCCAGGTCTCACCAACACGCATTGACGAACGGCAGGATCTTCCACCGGCCCTCTTTTTCAAAGGCACAATTCAGCACGCCTATCTGCAAACCATTCAGGCTGCGCGTAACGTTAAGTAATCCAACCTGCATGCCCGTCATGCTCGTCGCACGGTTGAAGATTCCAAACTGTCCACCTTCAACGGTCTCCCCCCAGCTAACCCCGAGGGCGAACTGATAAGTCACTTTGCTCCGCGCAACATTCAGCAAGATCGCATCCTGGGTTCCTGCCAGGTCACCAACGGCCCAGTTGACCAAGCCCACTGAACTGCCTTCCACCCGGCCCCCCGCGAAGTTAAGAAGTCCCATGTTGAAACCAACAAGTTCATTCCCGACAATGTTGACACCACCGAGCTGCAGGCCGTTGTGATTATTCACCGTGTGGTTACAGATCCCGAAATCCCAGCCGGTGACATTTTGGTTGACTCCGTACAGCAGATTGAGGCGCAGTCCGTTAATGGATTCCGCCGGCTCCACCAGTTCCACCGGTGAAACAATTCCAATCTGAAACGGGCGACCCGTCTCTGCCGGAACATTCATCGGCAGTACCAGAAGGCAGCAGCATCCGATCCAGCATCTCAGCAATCTCATCTCGACCTCCCGTCTCCACACCATGAAGGTGATCCGTATTCGTACTTTACTCAATTGATGCCGCCGCTGACTTCGCTCATATCAGCTGGAGTGTCTTGTCTTCTCCCAGCTACGCACATCTCCCCTGACTATACGGAAGAGTGGGTGCGGTTCCGGGGTCTTCACATCCCTGAGCTTCAGGTAGAGCAATTTGTTTCGATTCGCCAGTTTTGCGAGCAGATGCTGCCACTCGAATTCCAGTTGACCGCTGTTTTCAGCCAGTCGCGCACCCCTGTGGATTGCCCCGGGCACCTTCATTGCATCAAACTGGTAGCCGCGCCGTATTGATTCAGCAAGCACACCCTCAAGATAAGCTGCGAGATATGATATGGGTCTGCGTGCGGCGCGGAAACGATACAGCTGAGGATGGTTCCTGTAGCCCGTGGTCTTACCCCTCAACACCTTCAGCGCCAGCAGGCTTTCGCGCCAGAGAGCGACCAGCCCTGGCGGATCAAGATATTTCGGATGTACTGTCCAAAGCCTCATGAATGGTTTCTCAGTTTCAGTTCCGCCGGGTGCGGATTCAGGTAGCACTGACCGGCAAGGTATGCGACGTGGTACTTCCGGACATAATGATTCAGCAGTGTGATCGGGACGATAAGGGGCGTATTCCCTTTCTGAAAACTGCCTATCACATCCAGCAGTTCTTTCTTCTCATCGGGGCTGAGAACCTTCTTGAAATAACCCATAATATGCTGGAGCACATTCGTATGTTTAGCAACCGTGGCAGGCAAACGCAGGCAACGAAGCAGCATCTTCTCGTATTCATCAATAGACGTCTTGTCTCTCGCTGAAGCGACCATTCTTCCGAGCCGAGTACATAACGGCGCGCTGTGAGACATCAGCAAAAGCTTATTATGTTCCTGAAACTTAACGAGGGCTGCAGGCGACCCGGACCCCGCCACGGAATCCCTGTATCTGTTCAGGGTAAATATGCGCTCTATGAAGTTTTCCCGGAGATCGGGATCGTGCAATCTTCCATCATCCTCAGCAGGCAGCGTGGGAAAGCGCTTCATGAATTCCTTCGCGAACATACCGGGCGCGCGTCCCGACAAGCCGCCGTGGCCATTATAAACCTTCACCCGTTCCATGCCGCTACTGGGCGATCTTGCCTTGAAGATGAACCCGCACAACTTCTTCTTCTCAAGCTCATTAAGCTTCCCGGGAATCCAGCTCATCATCTTGTCAGTCATATCTGCGCCCGAGTCCCGAGTCAGGAGTCTTGGTGAATCCGTATTCCCGACGAGTCGCATTGCTGGCCTGGGCACGGGCATACCGCACTCGACCTCGGGACATACCGGGACGTAATCCACAAACTTTCCCAATGTATCAACAAGGAAGCGGTCCAGCTTATGCTGGCCATTGTAGCGAACGGCTTCCCCGAGAAGGCATGAGCTGATTCCTATCAGCGGTCTATTCATTGGCTCTCCCAACGTCATGAAAAGCATCTTCCGGACGAGCGTATTTGAACTCAAGCCCAATCTAAGTAAGTCGCCTGGCTTAAGGGACACACCTGTTATTCGCTGAACACGCCCACTTCAGGCCATTTCCGGCCCACTTTTACGACAGATTGTCTGTCCCTGAGGGGGTTACTACCCATAGAAGTCTTTGGGAAGCTTGGCTTTCGATTTGCCTATGCGTTGTCGTGAGATCACGCTGACACAACCAAGGTACACGAGGTCGGTCTCGTCGCTCCAAAAGGGCATGCTCTCCATGGGGAAGCTGCGGACATCCTCACAAGTCATTATCGTTCCTCTCTCTCCCTTTTTGCCGAACGACCGAGTTCAGTTTCGGTTTAAGTAGACAAGTCAGCTTCGGCTGCGTCCAATGTGCTACAGGCTGATGTTTGTTTTCTCTGTTTGCCGCCTGGTTTCCCGGCGGTGCCACCTTATCTCAGCCATACTCACTCTGGCAGCAGTTGCTGTCAAGCCCCTCCCAGAACCGGACAAGCAGATTTCCCACATCCGGCTCCTCGTTAATAGATTCAGAATGCCTCAAACTTACGACAAGGGTTGAGGTCCCATCGGATGGTTGCCGAAGGCATACCCAGAAACGAGCACACATGCAAGAATCCACGCACCCTCAGGGTCATACGCACCCTCAGGGTCAGCCCTTAACAAATAATAAATGATCACTTCTGGCCTTCTAGAATCCGTTCGATACGGACAATCTGTCTTCGCAACGCCCGGCTTTCCGCCAGAGATTCTTGAAGCCGTTTGAGCTGAAGACACACCGCCGCACCTGTCCCCAACTTGAGCATCTCGGCCACTTGCCTTTGCGTCAAGCCCCCATACTTACACAGCATTTTAGCTGCAACCTGACGGACATATGTGCCCTTCTGTCGTTGGAATATCTCTGTCTTCTCTACCACAAATTCTCGGCTGACTGCTTCCAATATCTCCTCGGTTTCGACTTTCCTGCTCTCATGACGAAATGACACATCTTCAGGTTCGTGTCCTTCCAACAACTCAATATGTTTATCCCATATCCAACGTCGAAATTCTTCACTGCCTATGCTCAGTCTCGATTTCTTCAGCGCCTCCTTCAGTTCTGCGTCCTTCTCTTCTATCCCGGCTTCCACAAATTTGCGATATTCTCTGCGCTGTTGCTTCTTCTTTACCCTCATCAGGCTTAGCATCGGGCCGTATTCTACAAAATCCAGCTTCTTTCTCAGGCCGATGTAGCTCGGATAACTGCTCCAGCCGTAGTGGCGCAGATGTTCTATCCGTTCTTTCGACGGCAGTCTCTTTGCTCTCTTTACAAACACCGGATTCAGATGCACGTACCTGGTGAGCCTGAGGAAGTAGTCGTCTCTCTCAACCAACTGAGCTCCGAATCTGCCCTGCAGCAGGTGTCCGGCACGCTTGTGCCTCAGATTGTAATACACCGTGTATCCTGTCTCTAAGTTATGCATAAACCGGCTCAGATTCCCTTCCGGTGTCTCCAATACCAGATGAACATGATTGGTCATAAACACGAACAAATACAGTCGGATTCCATACTGCTCAACTCTTTGCCCAAGTCGCTCAAGCAATCGCTCCCTGTCTGCATCGTCTCGGAATATTACCTGCCGCTCATTACCACGCATCGTGACGTGGTATATTGCTCCCTCGTACTCTACTCTCAGTAACCTTGCCATAAGTCAACTATCACATCTCCCCCACTACAATTCCAGCTCATTTGTTATTTGTTAAGGGCTGACCCTAAGTGGTCGTTGTCGGGCTGACCCTAAGTGGTCGTTGTCCAGTTCTCCCCATCTTGTATAGTAACTCTTGACGCGGGGTTACTATACAACATACAGTACTCTCTACGTTGTATAGTAACGGTGCTCGGAGCAACAATGGTGATCAAAAGCATCTTGAAAGAAGAACTGGCGAATTCGCTTCGCATGAAGAAGCGATACGATCGGGACCTGGCTAGGTTGCCCAGGGGAAGCCTCGTTAAGAGAAACATCAAGGGTCATCAGTACTACTACCTCGTCTACAGGGAGAACGGGAAGTTCAAGTCTGTATACAGGGGCAAGTCTGTACCGGATAAAGAGCTGAAGAAATACCGGGAAGCCAAGAACTTGCGAGCGAAATACCGGAAGGCTCTTTCCGACCTGAAGAAACAGATTCGCTACTTGAAAGGCGTTCTGCGTGGAAAAGAAGAAATATGATCTGTGCCCCTCCCGCCTCCTGCCGCATAGACCCCTTTCTGGAACCAGTATGTTACCGATCGGTAATATTCGTTCGCAAGAGATCCGCATGGCTTAGATGTTACCGATCGGTAATATTTTCGCTTTGACGGGCGTTGAATGGCATGAGATAGTCTTGCTCGGTAACATGAGTACTCAAAATCCACAGCAGCTTGGTGCCGCGATTCGCGCAAGGCGCAAACGGTTGAAGGTCACCCAGAAGGATCTGGCAATGACCTGCGGTACGGGCCTGCGTTTCATCAGTGATCTCGAACAGGGGAAGCCGACCTGCCAGATCGGAAAGATCCTGCAGGTTCTCCAGGCCCTGGGGATTAAGCTCGAGATCGCCAGTCCAGGCGCTGACACTGGCGAAAGTGAGCAGACATGAATAACCTGATCGTTTATCTGAACGCCGAGCGAGTTGGAACCCTCGAACAAGACGATAGCGGCCTGCTTCAATTCTCGTACGATCAGACATGGCTCGAGAAGCCACATGCCATCCCCCTCTCCCGTTCACTTCCTCTCCAAAGCAAGCCGTTCCCTGGAAGAAAGGCCAGGCCCTTCTTTGCCGGGATACTGCCTGAAGCAGGGCCGCGAGAAAAGATTGCAGCGATCCTCGGGATCAGTGACACCAACGACTTTGCCATGCTGCAGAGCATCGGAGGTGAGTGCGCCGGCGCTGTAAGCCTTCTCCAGGAAGGCACGATGCCGACATATCCGAAACATACCCGCCATCGCGAACTGACCGAACCGGAGTTGCAACAAGTCATAGCCGAGTTACCCAGTCGTCCCCTGATGGCTGGTATGGATGGACTGCGACTGTCCCTTGCCGGTGCGCAGGATAAGTTACCTGTTATCAGCCATGACAAGGGGATATGCCTTCCTCTCGGCGATACTCCCAGCACCCACATACTGAAGCCGGAGCCGGATCGTTTCCCGGGATTGGCCACCAACGAGATCTTCTGCATGACTCTAGCGCAGGCTGTCGGCCTGAACGTGCCAAATACAAGACACCGCTGGATCGGGAAGAAACCGTGCATTGTAGTCCAAAGATATGACCGAGTGACTGATGAAGACGGCAGCATCACCCGACTTCACCAGGAGGACTTCTGCCAGGCGCTGGGATTTCCGCCGGAGCGAAAGTACCAGGCAGAGGGAGGCCCGACGCTCAGCGACTGTATTTCACTGCTTCGGGAGTGGTCCACTGCACCTGTTCTTGATATCCCCGGCTTCATCAACAGTCTGATATTCAACGTGTTGATCGGCAACGCCGATGCTCACGGCAAGAACCACTCCCTGTTGTACTCCGGTGGCGAACGAAGACTGGCTCCCTGTTATGATCTCGTCTCCACTCTTGCATGGCCCGATATATCCAGGAGCCTGGCGATGACGATTGGTGGCTGCAAATCAGTCAATGCGTTCACGATTGGTGACTGGAAGAAGATGGCGAAGCAGACCGCGCTCGGTTGGCCAATGATACGAGAACGAATGGGCGAGAGCTGCCACCGTGTGTTGAACGCACTTGGCGAAGTTCTAGCACGAACTAGAGAGTACAATGAAACTATGGCCCAACTACTTCGTGAAACGATAGTAAACCGAGCTGGCAGAATGCTCAAAGCGCTTTCCGGGCAAGATCCGTAGCCAGCCCAAAGGACTCCGTCGACAGGAACCAACTGCGCTGCCCGGCCCGGGCGATTTGATCCCAAATCCCGGGCGATTCGAAAGGCTATGCGGATTGTAGAATCGCCTTGAGATCTGCCTCCGCAGTCGTCGTTGGTGCGATGTTGAACTTCTCAACCAGAATGTTCAGTGCTGCGGGTGTAATGAATGCCGGCAGACTGGGACCCAGTTTTATGTTCTTAATGCCAAGGTGCAGAAGTGTCAGCAGAATGCAGACTGCCTTTTGTTCATACCAGGACAGAATCATGGACAGCGGCAGTCCGTTGACGTCTGTGCCGAAGGCCTCTGCCAGCGCAACAGCAATCTGAATGGCCGAGTATGCATCATTACACTGCCCTATATCCAGTAGTCTCGGGATCCCGCCAATGTCGCCGAAGTGCAGCTTGTTGAACCTGTACTTCCCACAAGCGAGTGTCAGGATAACCGCATCCTTTGGCACTGCTTCGGCAAATTCCGTGTAGTAGTTTCTGCCGCTCTTCGCTCCATCGCATCCACCAATCAGGAAGAAGTGCGTGATGTCGCCTTTCTTGACCGCCTCGATGACTGTATCAGCAACACTCATGACAGCATTATGGCCGAAGCCTACCGTGATGCTCTTATCTTCTCCATCTTCGGGGAAGCCATCGGCCTCAAGTGCCGCCTTGATGACGGGCGAGAAGTCATTATTGCTGACATGAACCACGCCAGGCCACGCTACAAGCCCACTCGTGAAGATACGGGCTTTATAACCGTCGTGCGGATGCTGTATGCAGTTTGTGGTCATCAGAATAGCGCCTGGGAATGCCTCAAATTCCTTCCCTTGATCCTGCCAGGCGCCACCGTAGTTGCCTGCCAGATGTGAGTATTTCTTCAGTTCCGGGTAGCCGTGTGCGGGCAACATTTCGCCGTGTGTGTATATGTTGATGCCTTTGCCTTGCGTCTGATCGAGGAGTTGGGCCAGATCCTTGAGGTCGTGACCAGAAACGAGGATAGCTTTGCCCTTTACCGGTTCAATCCTGACGGCGGTAGGTACCGGGTGGCCGTAGGCGCCGGTATTTGCTGCATCGAGCAGCTCCATGACAGCTAGGTTCACTTCGCCACAGCGCAGATTCAAGGCCAGCAGGCTTTCTACGGTCGGAGCGTCCTTTGTCAGGAAGTCTAATGCTTCATGAAAGAATGCGTAGACGGTGTCGCTTTCCTTGCCAAGAGCGCGTGCGTGTTCAGCGTAGGCCGCAGTTCCTTTCAGGCCGTAGGTCAGAAGTTCCTGTAAGCCAGCGATATCTTCGCCCAGCGCCTGGCGTCTGGCATCGATGCCTATCTCTCTGCCCTCGCACACCAGCCCTTCCAGACTATCTGCGGGCTGCCATTTCGCCGGTCCGGCAAGGTCTTCGACAATGTTGCCGGCATTTGTGGCGGCGGCTTCGTATGCAGCTCGAGCTGTGTCCTTAATCTGACTGGCTTTCGTCAGAAGAGCCCTGAGCCTGGCCGTGTCGAAGTTGACGTTCGTTACGGTTGTGAAGAGCGCTTTTATGACGAATGTATTCACCTCGTTGTTGGCGACGCCGAGTGATCGACTTCTATGCGCATACATTGAGATGCCCTTGACCGCGTGGACCAGCAGGTCTTGTAGCGCCGCTACGTCGGGGCTCTTTCCGCACACCCCGAACTGTGTGCAGCCTTCCCCTTTTGCCGTTTGTTCGCACTGGTAGCAAAACATGCTCATTATTCATGTCTCCTTTTAGGTTGTGGGTTTGCGAGCATCGCTATGGTTATCCGTTTCAGTTCTTTAGAAAGCTTTTGTTCGACTCCTCGCAGGGAACCGTGGAGTTGGCAGATATCTTTGCGAGTGCATACTATGTCAGCAACGACGCAGTCCGTTGCACGGATCTTTCCCTGGAATATTTCTAAGACATGCAGAACGGTGATACTCGCTGGTGTCCTTGCTAATCGAAACCCACCCATTTTGCCTCTGGTCGACTTTACGATCCCGTGGTTGCTGAGCGTCTTGAGGATCTTGCGGAGAAATCCATGCGGTACGACAAGATCGGTGGCGAGTTGGGCAGCCGACAGGGAGGAGTTATCGGCGAGCCGTGCCAGTCGGACCAGAGCCACCAGCGCGTAGTCAGTATCTTTGCGTATCAGCTTCACAGCGGCAAATGTAACCAGATCGGCTTCAATTAGACAAGGAAAAGCTTCATTCTTTCTTGTCAGGGGCCCAGGAGCGTCCAGCCGGATGGGCATGGACAAAAATGCTGCGCTAGGGTATAAGTATCAATGTAATGAAAGTGGCAAGAATAGTATTGGCTGTGTGGATGTGCCTGGTTTTCGCTTTGGCGGGAACCCAGGGGGCAATCCTTTGCATTAAAGAATGCCTCCGCATTTCTCTCCATCCTACACATGATGATGGGATGTGTGCAGATGACAGCGCACAGAACCCCGAAGAACACCAAGACCACAAAGCCCCGGGCAGGTCGTGTCCCACAGCCGAGAAGTGCTGTTACACATGTGTAGACATTCCTCTTCCCGGCGGAGATATTCCAGAATGTACCGCACAACAACCGACGGTTACAAAGATCTCAAAGGTGCGCCTTGCGACCTGCTTGAACGCAACACTTCTATCGCACTCAAATCAATCTGCCGCATCAGCGTTCGTTTCCTCACGTCCTGTGATGGGAACCGCGACGCGTTCTGACAGAACTATCGTTCTGCGTATTTGATCTCAGTTCCCCGCGCGATTCTCGGCTTCTGAATGAGCGGGAAGTCTCTCTCATCCTTATCAATCGCGCGAATTCCATTTCTAACCCTTCACTGGAGGATAATATGATCAAAAGACATATCTATTTTGGAATGAGCGTAGTGCTTGCTCTCTGCGGCTGTGCCGGTCCACGTGGCGCGGGACTGCCGGTTCCACGGCCGCTTGGCAGCGATATTCCATCGTTTCACGCGGCTTCGGATGCTGTTGATGAAACTGCCTCAGCCGAGGCCATCGAACGCCAGGACACAATCACATTGCCCCAGGCTCTTGCACTGGCCCTGATGAGAAATCCTGAGCTTGAGGCATTCTCTCACGAGGTGCGGGCGGCCGAAGCGCGGACGGTACAGGCTCGTCTGTTTCCGAACCCCGAAATTGAGGTCGCAGTGGACTCGTTTGACCGCGGAGGCGCGGGATTTGATGCTGCGGACTCGTCGGTTGTGTTAGGGCAGCTGATTGAACTGGGCGGGAAGAGACGATGGCGCGCCCGTGTTGCGGAAGCCCAGGGCGAACTTGCCGGATGGGATTACGAGGCCAAACGCCTTGATGTGTTCACGAGGACGGCACAACGGTTCACTGAGATGCTTGCGGCACAACTGCGTCATGAACTGGCAGTATCGGCCGTGGCACTGGCTGAGCAGACGAGCCATGCAGTTGGCGAGCGAGTCAAGGCAGGCAAGGAACCACCCGTACAGGCCGCGAAAGCTGTTGCCGAGCTGGAAATGACTCGCCTGGCAGCGCTGGAGGCCGAGAACAGCCTCGTGGTGTCCCGAAAGAAACTGGCAGTCATGTGGGGCACCGAAGAACCTCACTTCCAGAAGGTCGTTGGCGACCTCGATAGCGTTCTCGATGCGCTGCCTGCCGTGGAAACTTTGCGCCTGCGGCTGTCCTCGAATCCTGACCTGGCACGTGGCGACGTTGAATTGAAGCTGCGGCAAGCAGCTTTGGCGTCGGAGAAATCAGCGAGAGCGCCCGATCTGGAGGCCACAGTAGGACTGCAACACTTTGAGGAAGATGGAACAGATGCGCTCGCTTTCGGTGTTGGGTTTCCTTTGCCCCTGTTCGACCGCAACCAGGGCAACATTGCGGCCGCGAAGCATGAGATTGCGAAGAAGCAGGCAGAACAACGAG
>SPBP01000492.1 GCA_004525935.1 Lentisphaerales bacterium
AATGGCGACTGTCACCATGCTGCCGTCAGTCCCGATTCCGATCGAGGGGCCGTACTGGAACTTAAAACTGCCGTCCTCAAACAGGATTGTCTCGAAAGTGAAATAGCCGCCGCTCAGGTAACTGCCCATATTTTGCCACTCAACGACAATGTAACGGTTGGGCGCGGTGCCGCCGCGGAGACAGCGGACCACACCGACGGCCGGGTTTATGAGTTCGGACACAACCGGCATGATAGCTGAATCGTTGAACAAATCGCGCTCAGCGTACCAGAACGCAATAATGCCTTTGGGACTGACCTGCATATTCGTCCACGTACGGCCGTAGTAGGGAAACGGGAAGCCGATCTCCACGTTGACTAGTGCACTGCTGTTCTGCCGGAGTTGAATGCCGGCTGAGGTATCAATCCACGCATAAGGGGTCGAGGTGGTGAACGAATAGCCGCCGACCGTGAATGGAATGCTGTTTGTGATGGGGGAGCCGGCGGCCCACACATTGAGATTGAATTCATAGAAGGCGCCGACGGGCGCGTCATTTGCGACCTTTACGGCAAACGGCAGCCTTGAATTCAACGAGGTCTGGCAGCCGGCCATATTTCCATAGGATGAGTACGGGTTGATCACGGTGATATCGGGATTGAGTGTGCTCAGTGCGGCTTCCACGTTCTGAGCAGGCGCTGCTGAGTTGACCAGGCGTATTGCGATCTGCGCGGTTTCGCCGGGATTCAGGCTGCCGTTCGCATTACCGGACAAGTCGTTAACCAGGAAGTTGCTGATGTTGAAATCGGGATAGTCGGAATCGGCTCTTTGAAAGTAGATTACGTTGCCCCGGGTTGTTCCGACCAGGAGGTCAAGTCTGCCGTCTCCGTTGAGGTCGGCGACAGCGGGCCGCAGGTATTGCTCCCGGCTCCACATCATATTTCCGTAGTTGGCAAAGCTGATGACGGTTCCACCGGCGGAGAGCTTTATTGCCCCGTTGAAAACCGGGGCGGCGTCAGTGCCCTTGTTTTCAAGATAGTAGACGTAGCCTCCTTCGCCCGGTGTATTTGCGCCGACGATAAGGTCCTTTCTGCCGTCCCCGTTCCAATCGGCCACTACGGGGCAGGAATACAATCCTACGGACGTGCCGTTGCTTGAACTCAGCACGTAATCGATGCTGTCGAAAGACGGCAGTGAATTGGTGCTCGTGTTGATAAGCAGATAGACATCACCATCGTAGTTGCCGCAGAGCACGTCCTTCTTGCCGTCGTTGTTCCAATCCACAACTTCCGGTGCGGCCCGGTAGCGTGCTGAGAAGGTTTCTGCGCCTACCTGGAGATTGGTGTGGCCGTTGAATACAGGATCGGCGTCGGAGCCCTGATTAAGATATATTCTAACAAGCGCTGTATTCGGCTCGCCAGCCAGTATATCCTTATTGCCGTCGTTGTTCCAGTCCACGACCCGTGGACAAGAGCCTTGGCATCAGCCATAGTCGAAGGTTAGATTGGTTCCGGCATTCTGGACCAGGAATGAGCCGTTGAAGATCGGTTCGGTGACAGTCCCCTGATTGAGAAACACCTGGATCATTGAGTATTTGCGTTGTCCGACGACGAGGTCGAGTTTGCCGTCGTTGTTCCAGTCCACGACATTAGGGGCGGCCTGGCTCCACTGGATGATGAGTTCGCGCGAGCCGTCCTGCACTGTCCTGCCAGCGGACAGAAATGGCAGTTCGGCCCGCGCTCCCTGTGCAAACAGGACCAGCGTTGTGCATGCTACAAGAGCTACATAGTCAGTTCGTGTTTTCATCAACAGCAAAGAGAAGCAGCAATCGTGCTATGTTTGAAGGGAGGGGCCCGGAAAGTTCTTGTGGTGAGGTATATGTTTGATGCGCAGGCTGTTATGCAGGAAGTGTATTTTCGGAGAATGGGTTCTTGCTAAGGCAATAGCCAGGCAGAGCGTAGCTCTGTCTCACGCAGAGCGTAGCTTTGTCTCACGGGTTCTTGGATTGTGCGCCACGATCGCCTCGCGATCATGAGCATCTTTGCGCCGCTC
>SPBP01000118.1 GCA_004525935.1 Lentisphaerales bacterium
CTTCACGGCGTTGGGACTTCGCTTCGGTGGCGGTTGCGACTTCGAACTCGGAGAAGATGTCATTCTGGTCCTTGAAGGATCGTACCTCGATTCAAGGGATCTGACAGATAGCGAGTACGGCGACTATGCCGATGGATGGTCTGCTACAGTCGCTTTCAAGTACTACTTCAGGTAGAGACCTTGCGCAGCACGATGCCTGATACTTCCCCGCGGCAACGGTATTGTTGAGATGTAACTCCTCGTGATCTCCCTCCTCAGAATCCACGGCATTCCGGCAGCATCATACTGTTGTCCAAGCCGCGCGATATATGTAACAGGTTGTGGCGCAATGTGTTACGACTTCTGAGGACTCATCCATCGAGCATGCAGCGCAATGGTCAGGATGGACACATCGGACGGACTGACGCCTGGGACGCGAGCTGCCTGCGCGATAGTCAGCGGACGAATCCGCGAGAGTTTTTCGCGGGCCTCCTTCTTGAGGGAGTGAACTTTCTCGTAGTCAAAATCCGGAGGGATCCCAGTTGCCTGGGCCGTAGATACGCGCAGAATCTGAGCCTGTTCTCGCAGAATATAGCTCTCATATTTCGCGTGGATCTCGAGTTGCTCGATCGCCTCCGGATGTATTGCATGCGGCGGAGGCGGGAGGGCCGCGTAGCAGGAATCCTGTCGACGCAGAAGATCTATCAGCCGGGCGCCCGAAACCCGGACCGCTATCAGACGATCCAGTTCCCGATGAAAATCGGCTTCGACCGCTTTAGTCTCGGCAAGCATTTCGGGTGGGCAGAGCCCCAGATACTCTGCCTTAGGGAGAAGTCGAAGATGGGCGTTATCCTGACGGAGGATAAGCCGATGCTCCGCACGCGAAGGGAACATCCGGTATGGCTCGTCTGTTCCCTTTGTAACAAGATCGTCTATCAGGACGCCGATGTAGGCCTCTGTTCGCTCAAGAATCAGTGGTCCGCGACCAAGCGCACTCAGTGCGGCGTTCACCCCGGCGACGAAGCCTTGAGCTGCTGCCTCCTCGTAGCCCGTGGTCCCGTTTATCTGACCTGCCAGATAGAGGCCCTCGAGAAGCTTTGATTCAAGAGTTGGGCGAAGATCAGTCGGATCAAAGAAGTCATATTCAATCCCATATCCCGGGGTTAGAATCTTTGCACGCCCAAGACCAGGAATTGAGCGAACCATCGCGAGCTGAACATCCTCCGGGAGACTATTCGATATGCCGTTAGGATAGATCCTTATCGAGTTCCGGCCCTCAGGTTCAAGGAATATGTGATGGGAGTCTATTTTGGGAAACTTGACTACTTTATCCTCCACCGAGGGGCAATAGCGAACGCCCGTACCCGAAATTACGCCCCCATAAAGGGCACTCCTGGAAAGGTTGTCTCGAATGATGGCGTGGGTCGTTGGCGTTGTGTGGGTTACGTAGCAGTTCAGTTGGTCTGAACCGGGCAGCCATGGAGACAAGGGCATCGGGACATGTTCCACGTGGAACAATTGCGCGTTCCTACGAGCTGTAAGTGACAGGAAAGGCGGAGGATTAGTCCCGGACTGCACCTCGAGTCGATCGAAATCGATGGTTGATCTGTCGAGTCTCGGGGGTGTGCCTGTCTTGAATCTGGCGGCTCTCAAGCCCAGTCGTTTGAGGGATTCGGTCAGACCCGAAACGGCCGGTTCGCCGCTGCGCCCTCCAGGAAAGCTCTTCTGCCCTACATGGATCATGCCGTCGAGAAAGGTCCCAGCTGCCACGACAACGGTCTTGGCACATATCAGGCTTCCGTCATCAGTTTGGACACCACGCAATCGACCCCCGTCAATATGAAGTGCGCTGATGGCGGCTCGGATGACTGCCAGGCGCGGCGTATTGTGAAGAAGATAGGACATTCTGGCCGAATATGCATCGCTGTCGCATTGCACGCGGTTGGAGCGGACAGCGGGTCCCTTGCTGGTATTCAGGACACGGAACTGGATACCACAGCAGTCAGAGTTACGCGCGATCTCACCTCCTAGAGCGTCAACTTCAAAGACGAGCTGAGACTTAGCCAGGCCGCCAACGGCGGGGTTGCAGGACATCCGGCAGGCCGCTTCGGGGTCGAGCGTTACAATGGCTGTGGTGGCCCCGATCCGCGCCGCCGCCAGAGCGGCTTCGCATCCGGCATGGCCGGCGCCTATGACAAGGACCTGGTATGTAGGTGACGTCATTTGCCTATGCAGAAACTCGCGAAGATCGTGGCGAGCACCTCTTCTGAGCAATGTTTGCCAGTCAAGGCATCGATGTGAG
The DNA here is from genome assembly GCA_004525935.1 of Lentisphaerales bacterium. GTDB lineage: Bacteria > Verrucomicrobiota > Kiritimatiellia > SPBP01 > SPBP01 > SPBP01. Next base: position 2,282 of record SPBP01000118.1, read on the forward strand.
AGATTGCGCGGTATATGTTCGATGCTGCGAGCACCTGATTTTCAGGTGAATGCTGGGCAAGAAGGTCGTGCGCTTGAGCCAGAAGGTCGCGAGCTCGTCTCAGAGCGGCTGCATGGCGCTGAGATACATGAGCTACGTCTTCGGTCGATGGAGCTTGTGCCAGCGCCGTAGAGAGGCTCTGACGGACTATGTCGAGGCCCTCTGAGCGGAGAAGAGAGGCGCAGATCGAGGCGAAGGGAGCGATATCTGAACTGGTCAGGGCGGTGCCCAGGTCGGCCTTATTGAGTATGACTAGTGATTCGGTCTTGGGAAGCATATGCAGATCAGCAAGGGATGCTGCCGGCAGGCTTTGTGATGCATCAAGGACGTGAAGGTGATAGTCGGCGCGGCGAATCATGCTTCTTGCGCGCCGAACGCCATCTGCCTCTGGCCCTGTAGCGGATCCGTTCAATCCGGCAGTGTCGACGAGATGAATGGGTATTCCGTTGAGAATCCAGGTCTCCTCGATGGTATCCCGCGTGGTACCTGGCTCGTGATCTGTGATGGATCGTTCGTTCGCCAAAAGGCAATTGAACAAGGTTGACTTCCCGGCGTTCGGCGGGCCCGAGATTACAACCAGAGCTCCTTGCCGAAGGAGTTGTCCCTCGCCGGCGGTTGAGAGCAAGTCTGACGATTGTTTGACGGCAAGCTCCAGCGAGGAGATAGCGGCTTCGATCGGTGGGCCGGCATACTCATCGTCTGGGAAATCCAGGGCAAGTTCAAGGTTCGCAATAGTGCTCACTAGCAAGTCGGAAAGCGTTGTCAATGAACGACTTATGCCTCCACGCAGTTGTGCCAGCGCACTCGCGGAAGCGCGGTCGGATTGAGCTCGAACCAGGTCGAGGACTGCCTCGGCCCGGGGAAGATCTATGCGACCGCTGAGGAATGCGAGCTTGGTGAATTCTCCGGGTTCGGCGGGCCGTGCGCCGGCATCGACTGCTGCAGCGAGGATGCGACGGGCTGATGTGGTTCCGCCATGACATTGAATCTCCACGAGGTCTGAGCGCGTATAACTATGAGGTGCCCGGAAGATAAGAATGAGCGATTCATCGATGAGGTCGCCGGAGGACCCATCCAGAGCCGGCGTGTGAGCGAAGCCAAGAACGAATGTGTTTCCGGGGCGGGCGGATGGAGGTTGTGCGGGGCACGAAAAGATACGGTCGGCAATCTGAAGGGTTTGTGGACCGGAGATTCGGACTATGGCTATGGCACCACAGCCGGGCGCCGTGGCTATTGCAGCAATTGTATCGGATGCGCTGTCCATTCTTTGACACATGGTGAGGGATGATAGCAATGAGCGCGCGAAGGGCAATCAGAAATGCTGGGGGCTCGTGCAACATCCGAACCAGTCGCCTGTTCCGGCAATGACGGTGGCATGAAAGGGTTGACTAGCCGAACCTTCGCGATTCGCAAGCGAATCGCGGAAAGTTCGGCTATAGCCCGACTTGAAATGCCTGCCAATGTGATCTGATTGGTCGGAAACAGTCTGTGGTGAAGACCTATGACCTTTGTTGACCGAGTTTACTAATGTTCGTGCCCCCCGGCCTTCCGAATAGCGCAAGTCGGGCTAGACTATCTCACCAAGCTGGTATCGAACGAACCGGGAAACCGTCAGGTTTCCGCCGAGCTCTTTGGACTGCAGCGCGAGGTAGTCCGACACAGACTGCTTCGGCTCCTTGATGAACGGCTGGTTGAGCAGGCAGGTCTGGGTGTAGAACTTGGTCATCTTACCGTCCACAATCTTCTCTACGACTTGCGGCGGCTTATCCTGCACCTGCTTGGCGTAGACTTCCCGCTCCGACTTGAGCAGATCATCAGGTAGGTCGGATGGCTTGACAGCAATCGGTGAAGATGCTGCGATCTGCATGGCCACATCCTTAAGTGCTTCCTGGTGAAGGGGATGCGCAAGAGATTCGGGGCTGTCGCTGAGGAGTTCGACACGCACACCGACCTTTCCGCCGAGATGGACGTAGGACCCAACAGCCCCCGACGGACTGGGGGTGTAGCGAACATTGCGGCGGACGACGATGTTCTCACCGATCCTGGCTACAAGATCGGTGATTTCCTGTGCGGCAGTTTCTGCGAGTGATGCGTCGGTTGCGCAGGCGCGGGTTGCCAGCTCACTTGCGAGGGCAACGAACGCCTCGTTCCGGGCGGCGAAATCCGTCTCGCAGTTGATCTCCACGAGGGAGAAGACACCGCTGCCAGGGTCGGATGCCGACGCGACAATGCCTTGCTGCGCGGCGCGGGAGGCCTTCTTCTGGGCGACAGCCAGACCGCGTTCCCGGAGTATGCGAACAGCCTTATCCTTGTCCCCGTCGGCCTCGACGAGCGCCCGCTTGCACTCCATCATTCCGAGGTTCGTGGCATCGCGGAGTTCCTTTACCAGTGCGGCTGTAAACTCAGGCATATTCCTTCTCCTTCTCTTTTATATCACGTGAAGATGCTGAAATTGCTATTTAGCTCCGGGCCTACGCGCCTGGGGTCCTCTGCCGTCTTTTCTGGGGGGGCGGAGAGCCTTGCGAGTTGGCGAATTCGGAGGGCTCTTGACTGGCGCCTCGAGCTCGTCTTCGGGCTCGGCATCAGCAGCTGTGGTGGGGTCGGGCTCAGCGTCAGCTACGGGGGCTGCAGCTCCGGGCTCCTCAGCAGGCGCTGCGGTGGTGGCCGCAGGCGCAGGCTCCGGCTGCTTCTTGGCTGTTGCTGCGGCCTGCTTGTCGCGTGCAAGTTGGACCGCGTGCTTGCTATAATCGCTGTTCGCCTTTTCGATGGTCTGAGCGAATGCATCGAGTATCAGGCGTATGGCCCGAATGGCGTCATCATTGCCCGGAATAGGATAGTCGATGGGATCGGGATCGCAGTTCGTGTCGATTATAGCAATAACCGGGATTCCGAGCTTTACCGCTTCAGCAATCGCAATCGCCTCGCGGGCAACGTCGACTACTACGAGTGCGCCGGGCGGCACATCCATGTTGACTATGCCGGAGAGGTTGCGTCGCAGCTTGATGAGTTCGTGACGCAGGCGCGAAACTTCCTTCTTTTTAAGTGACTCAAAAGTGCCGTCCTTCTCCATGACTTCAAGTTCACGAAGGCGCTTGACGCTTTTGCGGAGTGTAGTGTTATTGGTGAGGGCCCCACCGAGCCAGCGCGTATCGACGTAGTGCTGGCCGCAGCGGACGGCGGTTTCTTTAACGGCTTCGTTGGCCTGTTTCTTTGTGCCTACGAAGAGGAGCTTGCTGCCGTTGACCACGAGCTCATGCACGAATTCACGGGCGATATTGAGAAGCGCGAGTGTTTTCGCGAGGTCAATTATGTGTATCCCATTGCGCTTATCGAAGATATAGCGCTTCATCTTGGGATTCCAACGCTTGGTCTGATGGCCGAAATGCAGGCCGGCTTTCAACAGGTCTCGGATTCCGATATCGGAGTCAGCTACGGTAGAGGGCGACACCACATTAACCTCCTTCAATTGGTCCGTTGGTCTATCCCGCGCTGAGCGCGCCGGACGCCGCTGGACAATCCGCTTTGGCTTTTCCGGAGGTACGGGAAAGCACTCGCTTCAATTCCGCCGTCATGGCGGGTTAATCAAGGGTGGCAATGTAGGCCACCGAGAGAACGTGCGCAAGGCAAAATGGGAGGAAAAAGATAACGGGACGCGCGGATCAGCCGACGGCATGCCCACAGCTCTGTCCTTCTGCCAATTGCCGTGGTAGGGCGAGCGGAACTCGGATCCACCTGACGAATCTGTTAATCGTCCTTCGTCCTCGAAAGAAGACATGGAGATCGAGGACGAGGACCGCCCCGCGCCGCTGCTGCCCGCGGGGCTGAGGACGATTACGATTCAGGCCCGTAGGCCGCCACGCCCGACTACCGGTGCACGATGGCCACATCAGTCAACGGCGGGGGAAAAGCCCTGATATGTTCCGGCCCGGATGTTCCACGTGTCCGCACCCGGTATCCGTGCTAGGTCGCTCTCCTGAAGCGATGCGGCAGAACCCGGTCCGACACGGCTCTACCCGAACAGGACTGCCGTCCCTGTTCGGGCGCTTTCATAAATCGCGTCAAGCAGCTGGGTGACCGCGAGTCCCTCCTGGCCCGTTGCCATGTGCGGCCTGTCAGCGGCAATACAGTCAACGAAGTGCGCGGCCGCGCTGGGTGTCGGCGGCATGGGGTTATGTGGCTTGAGATCGCACATGTAACCATCACGTTCCGTGAACAGCTCTGTTTCAAATTCGTAGCCTTCGCGAAGATTGCGCTGCAATAACCCTCCCTTTGTGCCAAGGATCCGAGTCTCCATAATCTCCTGTTCCTTGATATGTGATATCCAGGATGCTTCCACCGATACTGTGGCCCCGTTCTTGAACGTCAGCAAGGCGACCCCGAAGTCCTCGACGTCATATTTTGCGCCCTGTGCGGCGGCAAGGGGTGCGGCCAGGCGGTCAGAAGTCGAGGCCAGCACGGAAAGCGGCTCCGGATGACCCATGAGCCAGAGCGCAAGGTCCAGCCTGTGAACCGCAAGATCAATCAACGGACCGCCACCCGACATCTGTTTCTGTCCGAACCAGCCACCGAATCCCGGGAGTCCCTTTCTGCGCAGCCAGACGGTCCTGGCATGATAGATCTCGCCCAGCATATCCTCTTCTATCTGGCGTTTCATGAACCAGGAAGCCGATGTAAAACGGAACGAGAAGTTTATCATCAACCTGCGTCCCGCCTTGTCGGCCGCGCGAATCATCGCCTCGCCTTCAGCAGCGTTGAGGGCCATGGGCTTTTCGCAAAGTACGTGGCATCCCGCTTCCAGGGCGGCAACAGTCAGCTCTTTGTGGAAGCTGTTTGGCACGGCAATGCTGACAATATCCAGTTCAGACTTGTCTAACATTTCCTGAACCGATGTGTACCGCCCGGGCACATTGAACTCATCACCGACATCGGCCAGTCGCGCTTCGTTCGTATCAGCAATGGCAACCACATCAGCCATTTTGTGCTTCTTATAGTCAGAAACGTGGCCTCTCCCCATGCCGAGCCCGACCACACCCACTCTCAGTTTCTTCATTGTTGCAGGCCTCCAGTACTAGCCGCCCGACGGGCTGCTAGATGTTCTGTTCGATACCCGCCGAACCGTACCCATCGGAGCTGGATTGTATCTGTTCCGGCGCGTTCTCGATATGCTGACAGTCTATCGACAGCGATACACGCTGTTGTGCCCAACGGCACGCATTGGCGATTATCTTTATTATCGTCGGATTGTGGAAGATCGGATACGTCTCATGACC
>SPBP01000344.1 GCA_004525935.1 Lentisphaerales bacterium
AAAGGAGAGTGCACAGTGAAAGAGTCGGGCCAGATAGCCGAGATAGTCCATGTGCTTCAAAACGATGGACGGAAGTCCATGGGTGGGGCGCAGATAGCCACTGCACTCAAACTGCGTGGACAAGACCGCCAGAGACTTCAGAAGGTGCTCGGGCAGATGGCGGATGATGGCCTCATTGTTGCTGCTCGGAATGGTCGTTATTCCCTGGGGGGGCCCTCGGATCTGGTGACCGGTCGCATCAGCGTGGCAAGGTCTGGCGATGGATTTATCGACATGCCTGATGGCCAGGGATCCGTCCGCGTGAACAGGCGAGAAATGGGCAATGCCTTGCCGGGCGACGAAGTTGTGGTCAGGATCGACAAGACGGTCGAGGACGATGGAATGCACGGCAAGCTGGTCCGTGTTCTCAAGAGGGGCGCAGAGACCATAGTCGGCGTGCTGAAGACCACGGGGAAGTTCCTTTACGTGGTGCCGATCAATCCGTCTTACAAACGAGACTTCTACGTTCCTGAGCCAAATGGGGCCAGGGTAGACGACAGGGTTGTGGTCCGTTTCACGAGATGGGATGACAAGCATGTCAATCCGGAAGGTGAGATTATTGAAGTGCTTGGTGCGTCGGATAATCCCTCGCTGGACACAATTGCGATCATCAGGCAGTACGAATACGCTGAGGAGTTTCCGAAGGAGGTGCTGCGCGAAGTGGAGAAGAGCGATGGCCTGCTTCGACAGCCGGGTAATCGCGAGGACCTCAGAAGGCTGTTCGTGATCACGATCGATCCGGTTGATGCGCGGGATTTTGATGACGGCCTTTCTCTTGAGAAGGTCGCCGACGGAAACATGGAACTCGGTGTTCATATTGCCGATGTGTCACATTTTGTTCGACCGGGCACACAGGTGGACGCCGAGGCCAGGCGCCGTGGTAACAGCGTCTATTTTTCCGACAAGGTACTGCCGATGCTGCCCGAGGGTCTATCGAACGGGATTTGCAGTCTTGTGCCGGACGCGGATCGGTTGGCCTTTTCGGTGTTCTTGACCATAGACTCGGACGGACGGATTGTCGGAAGAAGATTCGGGCGGACAATCATACGGTCGAAGTTGAGGCTTGCGTACAAGCAGGCGCTCGCTGTGCTTGAAGGTCGGACCGATTCGAGTCACACGGAGTTGGGGATTTCGTCGGAGCAGGTCGGGTTATTGAAGTCCATTTCCAGCTTGGCGCAACTGTTCAGGCGTCGTCGCTTCGATGAGTTCGCTCTCGAACTTGACGTTCCGGAGTACGAGATTGTTGTCAAGGCTGACGGGACTGTCTCTGATATTCGGCCGGTCGAGAACGATATTTCGCACCAGATGGTCGAGGAGTGCATGATCGCCGCGAACGAAGCGGTTGATGCCGAGCTGAGCGACAGAATGCTGCCTCTCATTCACAGGGTACATGCGCCTCCGAAGCCCGAGAAGATAGACGATCTCATGGAGAAGCTTGTTGTGCTTGGATGTAAGCCGGGTGATTTGCATGATCGTAAGGCCATTGCCAGGTTCCTTGTGAAAGAGAAGGACAATCCGCTCGGCCTTGAGATCAAGACGGCGGTGTTACGGAGTATGAACAGGGCGGAATACTCGTCGGCTGCACTTGGTCATTATGGTCTGGCCAAAAGTCGTTACGCACACTTCACATCTCCCATACGGCGTTATCCTGACCTTGTTGTTCACAGGATACTCGCGGCAATGCTTGAGGGTGCGCGCACTCCCTACAGCCTGGGCGAGCTTGGAGTCATATCAAAGGAGTGTTCACTCACTGAGCAGCGTGCCGAGGAGGCAGAGCGTGCTTTGGAGGAGATCAAGAAGTACCGACTTCTCGAGCAGGAAGCGGGGGACAAGAAGGTCGAGCCACGCAGGGCTGTGGTAGTGAAGGCAATGGATTTCGGGGCGTTTGTGGAACTGCCCGACCTTGGGCTTCAGGGGCTGATTCACATTTCGAAGCTTCACAAGGGATATGTGCGATATTCAGCCACCGGCGGCGGTGTGCTGCGGGCGGGAAGCCGGGTATTCAAAGTTGGAACGGAATTGACTGTGCGTGTAGTTCGGGTGGATCTTGAGCGCAGGCGGGTGGATTTTGAGCCGGCCCCCCGAGCATGACGTTTTATGGGGAAACCTTACCCCTTGACATTTTCTGTGATTCCGTGCACCTTGTGCGCCCTTATCGAGTTATGGTTGGAGGGGAACATGGCAAAGTCGAGACTGCTGTCGAAATGGCAGACCAGAAAGATCAAGTCGGGCGTTGAGCGGCGAAGACGGCTCAAGGTTCACAGGCTGCGATTGATCGCGCTTGGGGTCCCGGAGACAGAAATCCTTGGTATGACGTCCAGCCGGATGCGGGAATTGCTTCGAACCCCGTGCAAGACCAAGGCGAAATACGCCTAGCAGCGTATAGTACTTCGCGTTCCACGCAAAGTGTGACACGCTGCTGGATAACCCCGATTTCATTGGGGTGTGAAGAATTCCAAGTATGAAAGTTCTGTGTGTACTTAATCCTATTTCCGCCGGGGGGCTACCGATTCAGCGCTGGCCCCAGGTTGTCTCGATACTTAATGAATTCGGGATCGACTACGAGCTGCTGGCCAATAAGGAGGTCCCACTTGATGTTCAGCTCATGGATCGGCTTGAGAAGGGCGATCCCGATGAATTTGTTGCGATAGCAGGAATAGGTGGGGACGGGACACAATCTGCAGCCATCAATGCCCTGATGCGTTTCAAGCAGAAATACCCGGGCGTCGCAATACCTCCTTACGGCTTCATCCCGATGGGTGTTGGCAACGATATAGCGAAGTCGTTCGGACTCACCGCCAGATCCGACTTGTTCGTGGATGACGTCCGAAGGTCGGTCTCGACGCTGGCGCATGGGGCCGACTACCAGCTTGATCTGGGCCGCGTGAAGGACCGTTACTTTGCAGATGCGCTCACGATCGGGCTCGACTCCCAGATTCTCCGGGAACGCAATCGTCGGAAGCGCAAGTGGGACAAAATCCCTCTTCTAAGACGCTTGGCGGGTGGCCCTTTGCTGTATACGCTTTCGACCAGCATCCCAATCTGGCGGCATCGTGCGCTCGATGCGGAGATCACGGTCGACGGAATCATCTGGTACTCGGGTCCCATCCTGAACCTGATTGTCAACAACACCCGGATCTATGCCGGCGAATTCG
>SPBP01000059.1 GCA_004525935.1 Lentisphaerales bacterium
AGATCCTATTGGGGAACGCCTTAAGGAACCGGACCGGATCGATCATTTGCCAGTGCAGGTGGCTCGGGTCAAAGTTGAAACCGAATGCCTTCCTGTTTTTGACAGCTTTCAGAGCGCGACGTGCGGTAACGATATCGAATGCTATTTCGGTCGGATGCACTTCGAGTGCAAACTTGACACCGCACTGATCGAACACGTCGAGAATCGGATTCCACAGCTTCGCGAACTGTTTGAAGCCGTCATCAATCATCTTATCCGAGACCGGCGGGAAGCTGTAGATCATGTGCCATATCGGCGACCCCGTGAACCCGTTCACGACCTTCACGCCGATATTTTTCGCAGCTCGCGCCGTATTCTTCATCGTCTGGACGGCCCATTTTCTTTTTGCCTCAGCCTTTCCCTTGCAGGATGGTGGAGCAAACATATCGGACCGGGCATCGTCATTCGGATCGCAGACCAGCTGGCCGGCCAGATGGTGGCTGATTGCGTAGCATTTCAGCCCGTATTTCGCGAGAATCGCCTTACGGCTTTTCGCATAGGCCTTGTCTTTTGCTGCGCGGTCCACATCGACGTGGTCTCCCCAGCACGCTAATTCCAGTCCTTCATATCCCCATCCTGCGGCCTTTTCCGCCAACTTCTCCAATGGAATATCAGCGAACTGCCCTGTGAACAACGTAACCGGCCTAGGCATAATTGATCCTCCCTGCGCTTATCTTGTTATGGAAGACATCACTCTGATTACATCTTCACCCATCGTGCGCCCATACCCGCCGACTTCACAACTGCGGCGATGAACTTCATGCCGCGCACGCCATCCGAGACGCCCGGGAAATCCAACGCGAGCGGGTCGGGTTTCTTGCGATCTATTCTTGCGCGGAGTGTATCGGTGAAGTTGCAGTAGTTATTTGCGAATGCTTCGAGGAATGCTTCAGGATGTCCGAACGGTGTCCGTGTACCCCTGCCGGCGGCAGGGCTCTTGTCGGCAACATACGGATTGCCGCGCCGCCAGATTGCGACCGGACCGTTGATCTGTGCTACGTGCAGATCGTTCGGGTATTCCTGATGCCATTCCAACGACTTTTTATCGCCGTGCACCCAGATGGCAAGGTTGTTTTCCTGTCCGACGGACACCTGGCTGGCATGAAGGATGCCCTTGGCTCCCTTATTGAATCTAAGCAGGCAATTGCCATCGTCATCCAGTCTGCGTCCCTTTACGAACGTAGTCAGGTCCGCGCAGATCTCGCTGATCTTCAAGCCAGTGATATATTCTGCCAGGTTTTCTGCATGCGTTCCGATATCGCCCATGCATCCTGCGGCGCCGCTCTGTCTTGGATCGGTCCGCCAGCCAGCCTGTTGCGAGCCTTCACGTTCGATCGGGTGGATCAGCCAGCCTTGCGGGTACTGGACGATGACTTTCAGGATCCTGCCCAGGTCACCCTGGCGGACCATATCGCGCGCCAGCTTAACCATGGGATATCCAACGTAGTTGTGCATCAGGCCGAAGACGCGTTTTGTCTTCTTCACGATCTTCTCGAGGTCAACAGCTTCCTTGACTGTCATTGTCATCGGCTTTTCGCACATGACATGGAAACCTGCTTCCAGGAAATCGCGGGCTATCGGAAAATGCCAATTGTTCGGAACTGTAACTGAAACAAAGTCGATTCGCTCATCTGGATCGAGCTTAAGTTCCTTATCTATCATCGTGCGATAGTCGGCGTATGCTCTTTTAGGATCGACGCACTGTTCCCTGCCCATCTGTTTGCTCTTGCGCGGATTGATATCGAAGGCACCTGCCACCAGCTCAACGCCCCCGTCCATACGAGCCGCCTTGCGATGTATCTCTCCGATAAACGCGCCCGGCCCGCCGCCGACCATTCCCCTCCTGAGTTTTCTATTCATTGCCTCTCCTTTGGTACATGCTGCATCATCCGAGATTTTGCGATCATACATTATACCCTGTCAGGAACAAGTCAATACCTCCGCCTCGCCTGCATCCGTCGAATTCCGGGCTGATACCCGGCATTTCTGCCTACGGGTGATCTTCGCCTCGCAACCTTTTGTTTCCCGTTGATGACTAGCCTGGCCCGGGGGTATCATCCTTTAAACAGAGCGTGTCGAGCTTCAGGCCGGAGCCGGCATAATTAATAAGGGGGTTGGGGCCCACGTGGCCTTTGACGATGGTGATCAGGCCGATCCGTCTGGCGACTGCACGACGATAGAAGGAGTCAGAAAAGTGTAATTCCCATTGCTGCCTGTCTGGCCACGCGTATAATCATGCCCAAACGCGGGCGCCGGCAACAGTATGAATCCATGAACGACTATCTTTTTTTCGAAACCGACCACTTCACGGTAAGCCAGGTGAGCGGCTACCGGGTACCCGGCTACGTGATTGTGCAGAGCAAAGTGGATTGCACGCGGCTCGCCGACTTCTCCCCTGGGCAAGCCGCCGACCTTGTCAAGTGCCTTGCCGATGCCGAGTCGCTCGAGGAGGAAGCATCGCTTCAAGAGATATTGAGGACCCTTGCCTTTAAGTAGGCCCTCGGCTTCGAGCATGACAACACGAACCGACTTCGACGAAAGATATTGACGTGGATGGAGAACATGTTTTCTAGAACGGCGTCGTACTACGACAAGCTGTATGCCGGGAAGGACTATGTCGGCGAGGTAGCGAGGCTGATCGCCATCCTGGGCATACAACCTGACGAGAAGCAGCTCACGCTGCTGGACGTTGCCTGCGGAACGGGGCGTCACATTCAGCACCTGTGCAAGCACTTCGATGTTGAGGGCCTGGACATATGCCCTGAACTACTCGACATTGCCCGGGCACGGAATACGGATCTCGCCTTTCATCTTGGCGACATGACTCGATTCGAGCTCGGCAAACAATTCGACATTGTCACATGTCTATTCAGTTCGATCGGCTATGTCCGGACTCTCGACAGACTCGGGGCGGCCATGTGCAGCATGGCAAAGCATTTGAAGCCAGGTGGTGTGCTGGTTGTAGAGCCATGGTTTACGCCGGAGACCTGGCATGCCGACACCGTGCATAGCCTTTACGTTGACGAGGCCGAATTGAAGGTCGCCAGGATCAGCACCAGTCTCGTCAAGGACAAGATGTCCGTGTTTGATCTGCATCATCTGATCGGAACCACCTCGGGCACAGAGCAGCTGGTCGAGCACCATGAGCTTGGTCTATTTGAGGTAGACGAGATGACATCTGCCATTGAGCGAGCCGGTCTGCGTGCCGAGTATGATCCCGGTGGTCTCACCGGGCGTGGGCTGTACCTCGGCAGCAGATCGGAGTAACGACCCAACCAGTCCTGCTGCGGGCTCACGAGCAGTTTGCGATGACCTGTTGCACGTCGGCGGCTTCGTTTTCGGAGCACATGAACTCCGTCATGAATCGCGTGCCGGTCTTCAGAGTCTGCATGGTTCGGGTCAATTGCCCGGGCAGCGCCAGGTCCTTTTCATATCGGCCCAGCAGCGGGCCCGAGAAGAAATACTCCGGGAGCCTTTTTGCCAGGTCCAACGGACTCATATGATTCGGATCCCCGTTGAGATGATGAACATTGGTGAACTCATTGAATTTATCGACCACGTGCCAGGCCTTCCCGCAATGGTTGCATCGGTCACCAATGGAAAGGCAAAGACAGCGGATCCTGGTTCGTGCGTGACAACTGTATTGTCTGGACAATGCGCTCGATACTCAACAGAGGCAGTCGACGCGCGACATACCGGGTCGGCAACACTGGGTCTGCTCCGCCGGTGCTCAGCATATCGCCCATGACGAATCATGCTGGTGTAATAGAATTCTCATGGCCAACTGATTCCGACAGAACATATACAGTGTACAAGACCGACGACGGACGGCGAAGACTGATAGCTTGATGCATCCGTGCAATCGTGGTATGTTACTTACATCAGGGGAGCAACGGGGCGCACGGGAGCATCTTATGACACTCAGCGTGAAATGTGAGGTCAGGAAAGGTTACCTGCACGTCACTACCACGGGCAGGTTCGACTCCGACAGTGCAAATGCGGTTCTGACTGAATGGGTCGGGGAAGCACGCCGCACCGGCATGACCAGCGTGCTTTGTGACATCACTCGTGTGACCGGGTTTGATGCGGCGGAGTCGTTACTCACGGACCGATATAGGATCAACTCTGCTGTTGCCGAAGAGATTCGCGGCATGCGACTCGCGGTGCTCGCTAATCCGGAGCAGCTATCGCTGGACAAGTTCGAGGAAAACGTGCTCGACAACCGGGGTGCCATCGCACTGATGACAGCAAGCCTGAAAGATGCCCTCGAATGGCTGGGAGTTGACTCATCCGACAAACGAACTGACTAATACCCTTCAGTACCCGGCGCACGCGATTATTGAGGCGAACACAGCCGGATCGGATATATGGCGAAAAGAACAAATAGAGACTGGATGGCGATTGCGTCCATGGCGCTGGGGCTTATTGCTGTCCTGGCATGTGGCATCCCGCGTCTTGGCGCAATCATGTGCCTGGTGGGCCTGGTGCTGGCAATAAAAGGCTACGCATCCTCAATGCGGCCCTTTGCCATTGCCGGCATTGTGATTTGCATCGTAGGACTTGTCCTTGCCAACATCATGGCCGTAGCCACCGGGCAGATTCAATACAGCCCGGGTGGTGCGTGATAGCGGAGATCTCGTCACACCGTTGGTGTGACAACGGCAGAAGGATGAGGGCTGAAGGATAAAGGGGGATAGATGGAAGTGTGTGGGTCTGTGAGTTTGTGAGTGTTCAGGCCTCGGGGGTGACCACTGGGGTCCATATTGTCCATCGCCGGGATGCACCCCAAGATGAATCGAACATCAAGAATGATACTGAGTGTTTCCCAACACCCGCGCGAAGTCCCAGACCACGGGCTTCAAAACAAGAAGATGATCAAATAGGTTAATGATATGGCGATCATTCCGAGAAGCCCCAGAACGCGACTCAGAAGGATCGATCTCCTCCGCCCGAGCATCTTAGTCCAAAAATCGTATTTCTGACTTTCGTATGCCTCCTCCGCGGACCTTCCCCACACAAAAGAAGCGCATAGCCATATGAAGCCGATATAGACTAAACCCATGAAGAGCATGTCCACCGCTCACTACCTCCCAATGTCTCCAGTGTAGTTCCAGCAGAGCGGGCGCCAACGGTGCGGCTTGAGGCTTAGAACTTCTTACTGCAGTTTGACTTTTGCACGGTAGAACATTCCATCGTCGGCCACTGCGGGGACGTATGTATTTGTGCTGTTGTCTCCGGGCAGTTCAGAATGGCCCACTACAGCTTGCCACGTCCCGGTGACAAGGTGACTCAAGTATTCGAGCGTATAATACTGGCTGAGCGTTTCATACCCGGCTCCGGTGGTCAGGTTCTTCGGATAGCTCACCACAACCTGGCCATTGGATAATCCTGTGCTGACCTTGAACAGGCTGGCACCATTCGTTGGATCCGTGCCTGCAACGTATTCGAAGAGATTACAGTATCCATCGCCATCCATATCCTCGTAAGGTCCGCCATACTGCTCATCCGTTCCCCCCAGCCGTTCGTCTTCCCAGGCGTCCGACATGCCATCGCCGTCGGCGTCCCCGGTCATCTCGCCGGCCCGGAACCAAGCCCTGTCTATTGCGCTCTTGACCGTGTTGTAATCCCTGGATTCCACCAGCCCGATCACCAGCGTAGCCGGCATCTCTGTCATTCTCAGATCAATTCCACTGCCGCGTCCGAACCCGAATACAGTCATGCCGTTTGCATCATACATCAGCCAGTAGTCATCGATTTCCGCGTCGTCCTCATGTGCAAGGAAGAGTGAGCGGTCAAGCGTACCGTCAGAGAAGAAGACCCATTCGCTCCCGAACGCAGCATCCGAACTGTTCACCATATCCGTTGTGGTCCAGTCAGGAACATCCCAGCAGGTAGAGAAGGTCCCATCCGAGCGCCACCACACATCGTCAGATCCAACCTGGCCGCCGGGTGTGCCTTCATACAGGAACCAGTACTTATCGTCAGGCAACGGCTTCGTGTGGAGGGTCATCCGGGCATACTTCGGGAAGAATTCCCACCTGCATGCCCATCCGTTCCTGGTCGTATGCACTGTCACTTTCGGCAACGGCGTATTGAGTGGATTATCGGTTGTCGAGATCCCGCCCGGATCACCTGGATGGAATGCGCCTGAGTTCGGGATCCCGCGATAGCTGCCGAGCTGGCCGCCAGTCGGATGATAGTTGATCCAGTCGATATTGTTCGTATCCAGCAAGCTACTGAACGCGCCTCCAGCCCTGTCATAGTAATACGTCCCTGTTGGAGTCACGATTTTGTAGCATGCGAGCCCCTCGTCTGTATCCTCGCTGATCGTCACCGTTCCTTCATCCTGCTTATCAACGGAATAGCACACCATATCGCCGTCGATGCTCGTGCAGATTATCTTTCCGTGTCCAACGATCACATGGGAATATCCCGGATAATGGTCCTCCTCCTTGCGCTGCAGAACATTCGTAACAGAAGCAAGTTCCCGGTACGAGGCGGGTGATGCCGTGGCTTCGACCAATCTCAGCTTGCCCCAGTCCCTGCCGTTCCAGACGATCATCTTGTCATCGCCGGCGCAGACCACGATGCTCGCTGCGTCAAAGGTGCCATACGCCGCATCGTCAAGAATATCGGTGGACGTCCACACATCGGATCCGTCCAAGCCTCTGCACCGGACCTTCCGTGCGTGCACGAGGTAGAGGTTATCTTCGTGGATCGCCGCTGTGGAGCAACCCCAGTACCATCCGCTGGTATCGAATACAGTTGTATACCCACTCAGCGTCAAATCCACCGCTGCGGCCCTGTACCCGCTCCCGTCTGTCCTGGCAAAGAACACCCGGTTCCCGTGCACTACAGGACTCGGGATGTTACCCGACCAGGTAGTGTCCCAGGCATATTCGGCCAGCGTCTCACCCAGGTGCCCGGCATCGGCCCGAACAACCAGCATCTTCGTCCGCGTCATTGCCGCCACGCACGGCTTGCCTTCAACCGTCACCATTACCGGACTGCCCCACCCCTTCAGATCTGTATTAGCCGATCTCCAGCTTTCCGCGCCGGTAGTCTTGTCGAACGCGATTACGTTGCCGGTTTCGTCGCCGACCTCGACGATCACCCAGTCACCGTAGAGTAAAGGCGAGGCGACAGCGCCGTAATCCTCCGGTGATGCCGCAGGAATATTGCTGTACCGGGTATGGAGATTGAAGTTCCAGACCGTGCGATCGCTGCTATTTGTCGTATCCCAGCAATAGACATCGCCATCACAACTGATCGTGTAGAGGTAACCGGTATCCAGGTCGATAGCCGGTGATGCCATTACGCCCTTGTAGTGTGTCTTGTTGGCATTCGCGGTTCTGCCATAGTTTGGACACGTATACGACTCTTCCCAGAGGATTGATCCGTTCTCTGCGTTCAGGCAATAGAGATAATCGTTACCGTCCCGCCAGCCCATGATGTAGATCCTGGGAACGGTGTCAGTTGACCTTTTCACGATAATAGGCGAACTCACACCGTAGCCGGTGTTCGTGACATTATTGACACCTGATCGCCAGCTTTCCGTAATCCCCCAGTCGCTTCCCGTCCAGCCCGAGACTTCCGGTGTGACTCCGTCCCTGTTCGGTCCATGCCATTGTGGCCAGTCACCCGCGTTCACGGGCCCTGCGCACAGCATCAATGCCGCTCCCGCCGCAATCATTCGAACACCGGATATTCCTGCCTGCATCTCCTGCTCCATTCCGAGCAACCTTAATGAGTGTACTTGCAGTGAAAGTATGCGGCAATCGCGTGTGGAGGTCAAGCAGCAGCAGAATCACGTTCTCTTTGCGGCAAGGGCGTAGTAGCCCTGGCGCGGAGCCTGCTGGACTCAGTCGAGACTCTTCATTGCGTGGCGACCTCGAGGATGGCTGAAAAGCTTGAATGCGTTGCTTGATTCTATTCTCAATACAATCCAGACTACGCCAGGCTTTACCCCATAAAGGTTTGTGGCCCTGGGCCAGGGCTTTGAGCACAGGAAGAAGAACCCGATGTCGACCGATCGACAGATTGAGGGAGCACAATGAGTGATGAGCGTCATACGGACGCACCGCCGACCTTGAACATCCCGGGTTTACTCGAGTCCATCGGGAACACGCCGGTGGTGGCACTCCAGCGGATTCGGCCTGGGCATGGGGCCAGGATCCTGGTGAAGCTTGAGGGCAACAATCCCGGCGGTTCGGTCAAGGACCGCCCTGCCCTGTGGATGATCCAGAGAGCGGAGGAAAGTAACCGGCTCTTGCCGGGCAAGGTTATCCTTGAGCCCACATCCGGAAACACGGGAATAGGTCTGGCCATGGTTGGTGCGTGCAAGGGATACCGGGTCAAGTTGACGTTACCTGAGTGTGTAAGTGTGGAACGGCGGCAGACATTGCTGGCATTCGGAGCCGAGTTGGTCCTTACCCCGGCCAGGGAACGGACCGATGGTGCGATCCGGGCTGCTCACAGGATAATGAATGACGATCCTGACCGTTATTTCATGCCGGGCCAGTTCACCAATCCGGACAACTGGCTCAGTCATTATGAAGGCACCGGCCGCGAGATCCTGGAGCAGACCAACGGGGAGATCAGTGCCTTCGTGGCAGGCATGGGCACAACGGGGACCCTGATGGGTGTTGGCAGGCGGCTGAAAGAACACAACCCGGCGATCCAAATTGTCGGCGCTGAACCTGTTGAGGGCCATGCTATTCAGGGCCTGAAGAACATGAACGAGTCAATTATACCGGAGATCTATGAGAAGAACCGGCTTGATCGAGTCGTAGTCGTTGAAGATCGGCCTGCGTATGCGATGGCGGAAAGGCTTGCGCTTGAAGAAGGGATATTTGCGGGCATGAGCAGTGGTGCGGCTGTTTACGCCGCATTACAGGTTGCGGCTGATCTTTCGCCGTCGGACACCGTCGTTGCCCTGCTTCCTGATCGGGGTGACCGGTATCTTTCAACGAATCTCTTCAGGTCCGTATGCGGAGAATGTCCTCCATAGCTGAACATAGACGCAGCGGATCGTGGTTGGCGTGTTTGAGGCGTGCCTGTGTGGACCACTCACACAAAGGAAACTGTGATGACTTCAAAAGAGCTACTCACTGCCGCATTGTGTGGCGGTCAGCCGGATCACGTCCCGTTCTCGCCCAATCTCGCATACCAGAACCTGGTTGAACATCATGCCGGAACCGAGGAACTCGTCTAGGCGCTCGCTGATTTCCCCGATACCGTTCGAAGCCTGTGGCAGGTCATGGTCGAGAAGAACCTTGAAGCCGAACGGGGCCTGAAACACGCCGCCGCACTTCGAGTCGCCTCGAGTGAATCGACCTGTCGCGAGTCCAATTGACACTACCTGACAGGATTAGTAGTATACCGGTCTGCTTGGGGGCGAGTAATGTTCGGGACATTTCTCGGGGGGACTTTCCTGTAGCTATCGTCAGCGGATCCGCCTGATCTATTGAGCGAACGAATCGGCGAATACTTTGAAGGGAATGACTGCATGAGTATGAAGCAAAAGATGATGAGCCTGACCATGCTGGCTCTGCTTATTCTATCAGCAGGCGCATCGGCGGAGCCTGGGAAGGCGGTATCGCTCGACGACTGTCTGGCAATCGCAATGACCAATGCGCTACCGATGACAAATGCGCGGCTCGATCAGAATATCCTGCGAATGAAAGCGAACAAGGGACGTTCCGAAGCCTTTCCCAAGATCTCGGCAAGGGGCGACTACACGCGCATCGACGTGGCCCCGGTCTTTGATACGCCTGATGGCCCGGTTGAACTGGCGGCCCTGGACAATTACTCAGCATCATTGAATGTTTCTCAGCTCCTTTTCTCCGGCGGCCGGGTTGGCGCTGCAATTAGAGCATCACGCCTTACAACCGAGTACTCGATCCACAACTTATCCGAGACCCGGTCTG
The DNA here is from genome assembly GCA_004525935.1 of Lentisphaerales bacterium. Lineage (GTDB taxonomy): Bacteria > Verrucomicrobiota > Kiritimatiellia > SPBP01 > SPBP01 > SPBP01. The sequence continues at coordinate 9,969 of SPBP01000059.1, forward strand.
CGCTGATTCGAGACATAAGCATTGATTTCTTCGCTGTTCTACTGGCTCGTACTGCTGCCGATGTGCAGCGTGAATCTGAGGAGCAGCTGAAGTTGTTTGCCGAGCACGTGAAGGCGAAGCACGAAAGTGGCGCCGTCTCGGAGCTTGACTGGCTTGCCGCGGATCTTCGATATCGCAATGTCATCCCCGCCCGTATTGCGGCGGAGAATGCTGAACAACTTGCATCAAACGCACTTCACCAGCGAATCGGCCTGGACATAGATGCCGGTTATGTTTTTGCCGGAGCCCTCGTTCCTGCCTCCATGCCGATGACCGAGGAACTCGCCCGGGAAATGTCGACGACCAATCGTCCTGCAATTGCACGGATGAGCACCACCGTTGCCCTTCTTGAACAGGGCGTAATAGCAGCACGCTCCCCCCTTCTTCCCTCGGTCAGCATATCCGCGTCGTTATCGCACGCCAACTCGGACGGCTTCGCCTCTTCCGACAACTGGGAATCGCACTGGAATGCCGGTGCGGCCATTGAGTGGAGCCTGTTTGACGGCGGCTTGACCCGTGCCGATGTCAGGCAGAAGCGGTTCGAGCTTGAGAGACAGATAGCAGAGTTCGAAGACTTCAAGAGGGTCATCAGGCTTCAAATTCGTCAGGCCTTCCTCGCATACGAGCAATCGTCGAAAGCCATAACAGCAGCGGAAAGCGCAGTGGCCATAGCCCAGAAGACCCTGGCTCTGGCGGGAGTGCGATACGACCTCGGGCTTGCGACCGGGCTGGACGTTGCCGAAGCGAACGTGGCCACGAAACAGGCCCGGCTCGCGCTCGCCGTTGCGGTCTATGAACAGAATGTTGCGGTGGCGGCCCTGGAACACGCTGCAGGCATAACTGCGAGCACATTTGGACCTGAAAGGGGCAAGTAAGATGGGAAACATGATAACAAACAATAAGACGGGCATCATCCTCTGGTCGGCAGCGGGTGTCATGCTTCTGATCACGCTTATCGCGTTCTCGGTGAAGAAGGCAAAGGAGAAGGTGCCTGACATCCCCGAGAAGCTTGCGGCCGTTTCCGTTTCAACTGTCGAGCGAACCGATGTCACGGACATTACCTTCGTGCCCGGCCTGCTTGAGGCGTGGTCTGATGTGATAGTGTCGACCGAGGCTGCAGGAAGGATTGTCACCATTACCAAGGAGAAGGGCTCTTCCGTATCGAAGGGCGACAAGCTTCTTGGCCTTGATGACAGGATTCAATTACAGAATGTCCATCGTGCCGAGCTGGCGCTTGCCGATGCCGAGCGAGATTTTGCGCGAATCACCGGTCTTCAAGAGACCGGCGCGGTCTCCGATTCGGAGCTGGATAAGGTCCGTGTCCAGCGGGACCTTGCCGACGTGATGTTGAAGGAGGTCAGGGTCCTTCTTTCGCAGTGTGAGGTACTTTCA
>SPBP01000245.1 GCA_004525935.1 Lentisphaerales bacterium
CAAGCACAAGAAAGACGAATGGACCGTCATCCGCCTTGCGCTCGCCGTTGACAAGATTCGCCGGCCCGGAAAGACCGATGGGTTCACCGATGCCGACTTCGCACAGCACATGATGGAACTCAAGTCAAAGATACCGGCCGAGGGCTTTACTGTCGTGATCCAGAAGCCGTTTGTTGTTATTGGCGACGAGTCTGCCGGCATGGTTCATTCGCGCGCTGAGAACACCGTCAGATGGGCGACGCTCCGACTGAAGAAGATGTTCTTTGAGAAGGATCCAAACCACATAGTCGATATATGGCTGTTCAAAGACAAGAAGAGCTACGAAAAGCACGCCTGGGAAATATTTGGGGACAGGCCGGATACGCCGTTCGGTTACAGCTCATCAGTCCACAAGGCCCTGATCATGAATATCGCCACTGGCGGCGGCACTCTGGTCCATGAAATTGTTCATCCGTTTATGGAATCCAATTTCCCCGACTGCCCGGCCTGGCTCAACGAGGGGCTCGGTTCCCTCTATGAACAGTCGCGCGGAAAAGGGGACGATATTGTCGGGCTGACCAACTGGCGGCTTGCGGGGCTCCAGACCGCCATCAAGGCAAAACGCCTGCCATCTTTCAAGATCCTCACCTCTGCGACGACATGCCAGTTTTATAACGACGACAATGGCACTAATTACGCCCAGGCCCGGTACCTCTGCTATTATCTCCAGGAAGAAGGACTGCTCGCCAGGTTCTACCACAAGTTCAGGGACAGCCGCGAAGAAGACCCCACGGGCTATGACACGCTCAAAGGAGCGCTCGGAGAAAAAGATATGGACGCCTTTAAGGAGAATTGGGAAAAGTATATCCTTTCGCTCAGGTTTCCAGAAAGGGCTTCTGATGAGTAAACGCAGAATACTCGTGGTGGAAGATGACGATGCCATCCGGACCGGCATCGTGGATTCCCTTACGTTCGGCGATTACGAAGTTCTAGAGGCATCGAACGGCACCGATGGCGTCCGCATGGCGGTGCGAGGCGGATATGACCTGCTCCTGCTCGACCTGGTCCTGCCCGGGCCGGGCGGACTCCAGATACTCGCCGAGGTCCGCACATCGCGGCCGACAATACCCGTCATCATCCTTACCGCCCGCGGCGACGAATCGGATCGAGTTAAGGGGCTCAAGCTTGGCGCCGACGACTATGTTGTCAAGCCGTTCAGCGTCAAGGAACTGATGGCAAGGGTCGAGGCAGTGCTCAGGCGTTCTCCCGAACGGCCGACCGACGTGGAGAAGATACCGTTCCCCGGCGGCACGGCAGACATGTCGCGCGGCGAAATCAGGTTCAAGGACGGTAGTCGTTGCGAGCTCTCGGAAAGAGAAATGGAATTGCTCCGGTATCTCGCCGGGAACCGGGGCCGCGCGATATCGCGCGAAGAAATTCTGCGCCGTGTCTGGCGTATCGATCCCGACAAGATAGAAACGCGGACAATCGACATGCACGTGGCGCGCTTGCGCGAAAAACTCCGGGACGATCCCGCCGAACCCGGGATCATCACCACCGTCCGCGGCAAAGGTTACATGTATGCCGTACCGAAGGTGAAATGATGAAGAAGACATGGCAGACATGGATGATATTCCTGCTTTTCGTGGGAGTCGTACTGACCGTTATGGCGTGGATCAGCACGACAGTGCTTCGACTCGAAAAACACAACGCCGAGATACAACGCAAAGCCGCCGGGGAAGAAGTCATACGACTCGCTCTCTGGCGCATGGACGCGGCAATCTCACCGCTGATCATTGAAGAAAGTTCGCGGCCCTATTTCGACTATCGGGCCTATAACCGCGCGGAAGACATCTACCCCTCGCTCAGCAAGGAGAATGCCGCCGAGATTCTGCCTTCTCCCCTGCTTGTCAAGCACTCGGATAGTGTAAACGTATACTTCAACGGCATAGTGCAGGATGAAAGCACACTGGCGGGCGAGATTACATCGCCCCAGGTACCCGAACTGAAGATGGCCGACTGGCCGAATGAGAATTTCACGCTCGATGACACCGTCATCCTGACTAATTCCGCGCGGCTTCAGATTTTCACGACGAATATTCTTGTCAGCGATCTCCAGGAGGCATTGAGGAATGTCGAGGCATACGAACCATTCCCGCTTACAGCCGGAACAGAATATCAATACGCCATGAGCCGGCCTGCATCTCCCTCCCCAATCTCCCGCGACGATCTGAACCAGCTGATCAATGGCGATGAAGCGCGCGAGGACATGGCGAGCGGCCCTCTGGAACAGAGCCTGATAGCCGGTCGGCAGCAGAGAGACACGGTCAGCCAGTCCGGCAGACAAGCGGCAGAACCGCAGATATCGGCGGACGCCCCGGCACAACAAGGCCAGTTCCAGAGAAACTCATCCGCTAACCCGAACGATTATGCTTCCCGGAGAAACTGGGCGCGGAAAGCCGGTTCGAAAATCGCGCTATCCAAGCAGGAACTCTACAAGTTCCAGGAGGCCAATAAAGATACCGCAATTGAAGCTCCGCCTGGAAAGAGCGAAGGCACAGCGGACCATTACAAGGCGCCGGGAAAAGACGCACGATATGTTGACGGGAAGAAGAAAGAAGCCGCCGATCTCGGCGTCAGGGAAGGTGTAATGCACCTCATGTGGGTCAACAACTTCCTCGTGCTCGCGCGCAAGGTGAAGATTGACGGCAAGACCATGATCCAGGGCGCATGGCTGAACTGGGACCACATAAGGAAAGAGCTCCTGGGCGAGATTGCCGATATCCTGCCTGATGCCGATCTCGTGCAGGTCGAACCGACCAGGGAACCCGACAAGTCACGTATACTCGCCGCGGTTCCCGCCAGACTGATACCCGGTACGCCCGCTGTCCTGCCTCCCCTGATCAGAACACCCCTGAGGCTTCCCCTTCTCGCGGCATGGGCCTGTATTATCCTGGCCGCCTTTGCCGTGGCGCTGCTCCTTTTCGGAACCGTGAGCCTGAGCGAACGGCGCGCCGCGTTTGTGTCAGCGGTGACTCACGAACTCCGCACCCCGCTCACAACCTTCCGCATGTATACCGAGATGCTTGCCAACGGGATGATCAAGGACAAGGCAAAGAGTCAGTCCTACCTGGAAACACTGCATTCTGAGAGTAACCGGCTTGCCCATCTTGTTGAGAACATCCTGGCATACGCCCGGCTGGAGCGCGGAGTTGGATCGCGGACAATGGAGTCCATCGCCATCGGCGCGATCATTGACAGGGCAAAGGAACACATGTCGGCTCGATCCCTGGAAGTCAACATGGACCTCGTCGTGGACATCCCGGATTCCGACAGGACCGTCCGGATTGACACTGACCGCATGGCGGTCGAACAGATTCTTTTCAACCTCGTCGACAATGCGTGCAAGTATTCGGCGAACGCCGAAGATCGCCGCATTCATCTGGCGGTTACTGCCGACAGTGCGCTCGTGAGGTTCCGGGTATGTGATCACGGGCCGGGTCTTAAGAGGAGCGAAAGGGCCACGGCAGTCAAGCCGTTCAGGAAATCTGTGGAAAAGGCGGCGCAGAGCTCGCCCGGCGTGGGGCTGGGCCTTTCCCTGTCAAGACAACTGGCGCGCCAACTCGGCGGAAGCCTGTCCTACGAAGAGCATCCCGGCTACGGCGCCTGCTTTGTGCTGGCGCTTCCGTGCGCGACTGCGTGAACGTTGACCTGAACCGACTACGGCGGCAACAAATCCGGGATATTCTTCGCTTGAAAGGCGTTATTGAGTAGATTTCTGCGAGGCAATCGTTTTATCGTAGTGACCTGCACACATGCGCCTGTAGCTCAATTGGATAGAGCGTTAGCCTCCGGAGCTAAAGGTTGTGGGTTCGATCCCCGCCAGGCGTACTCTTCGTCGGATGGCTTACTCCATCCTCCTCAGAGCAAGCCGTCCGACGAAGAACCCTGACGACCAACGGGAGGAAGGGCTCGTAACTTTCTATGTCAACCTCAGCGTGGTATGTCTACATCGTCCAATGCCGAGGTGGCTCCCTCTACACCGGCATCACGAACGATTTGGCGAAACGGGAAGAGAAGCACAACGCGGGGAAGGGAGCCAACTGGACCCGCGTCCGACGTCCGGTAAAGATGGTCTATGCAGAGAAGCATGCAAGCAAGTCAGCAGCGCGGAAGCGAGAAATAGAAATCAAGGGTTGGCGCAGAGAAAAGAAGCTTGCGCTGATCACGTCAGACACCAACATCCTGCGCAACTGCCCCTCCCACCCCGACCGGGCTCCCAGGGGTCGGCTCCCAGGATCGGCTCCCAGGGGTCTCGGCTCCCAGGGGTCAGGTCTCAATATGCAATAGTATGTCATTTATCTTGCGATGTTCAATGAGAAGCTTACGATTTTCCGCAAGTTCCTTCTGATAGCGCCGCCCCACTTCGCTCACCGCGCCATAGTCGAGCCCGCCGGAAGCCGCCCCTACCTCACGCAGCGTCATTCCGCTCATTTCTCTCGCAAACCAGTATACATGC
>SPBP01000325.1 GCA_004525935.1 Lentisphaerales bacterium
AAGCGAGGCTTCGGTTCGCGGAAATTCGCGCTATTCGCGGTTAACTCTCCCGTCTTCAACACCCATAGGCTCATCGCCACTCATACGTCGTTCTGTCGTAATTCGTGCTGAGAGTTATCCCTACGGCAGTGACATGCGCCCTGCACGAAGTCAGTGATGTAGTTGTTCTTGACCCGATTACTGCTCATATAGGAACTGACATAACCCCAGCCCCAACCGAGTGAAATAGCGGAGTACGGCGTATTAGCCACCTCGTTGTGGGAAATGAGGGTCCCTGATGTATAGCCGCAGAAGATCCCTGTCCCGCCGTGATACTCGCAGGGCGAGTCGTGAACGTAGCAGTTGAGAACGGAATTTCCACTATCGCGGGCACGCACATCCGGGCGATCGGGATTACTGGAGTTACCAATCCTTATGCAGGTTCCGGAGATATCGGTGAACACACAACCTTCAATCGTATTGCTCTGGCTCCCGCCATCCAGAACCAGGCCGATGGCTCCAAGGTGTTTGAATACGCATCGCTCGAAAAGCAGGTTGTGCCCTGTCTTGACCTCAATGTTGCCGGGCGTCCAACCCTCAACTGCGCCGAATACCGTGTTGCCGGAATTGGCAGTATTCCAGAAGAAGTTGGCCTGCACTTCCGGGAATCCGTTGGTACTGCTGGGCCACAGCCATGTGGCGTGTGCAAAAGAAAGTCCTGAGAATTGAATATTGCGGATCGGGTCACCCAGCGAACCGGTGCAGCTGACCAGTGTCTGCAGCACCGGCGCTATGACAATGGCTGTCGTCCTGGTTAGCCCAGTGCTGCATATTAGTGTCGCTGGTTGTGTAGCCGGTCGGAGTTATTGACACGCCCGGAAGGCCGCTTCCCTTGTGTGCGCGTGTGGCTCGCACGCAGTTGATATAGAGTTGTCGGCTTTGCAGGCCCGGTGCGGACGCTTTCCAGATGTTCGTGAGCCCGTCGTGGAGTGTCCATCCTGTAATCTGAAGCCCGCCACTGATCACCGGATGCTCATTGGTAAAAGCCCGGCAGATCACATTATGACCGTTCATGCCTGAATCTCTCTGGTCAAACGCCAGGGGTGACGACAGGAAATACCAACCGTCGCGGATATTGACCGCGATGTCTTCGATCCCGTTGAATCTGGTGCAGCTGCGGCTTGCCGTGGTGGATCCCAGCCTTGATAGATATCGCCGGTTCCCGCGATGGCTCTGCTCTATCCGAAATGCTCAGCCTGCTCCTGAACCACGCGGGCTGGCCAGCGCCGCGGGTCGTTGGACCTTCTTGTTATTGACGAACAGTTCCTGCTTCTCGAAGTCGGCGGTGACCTGTGTTCCGTCGGCGAAGGTGCTCTGGAAGATTTTGTCGCCGGGCTGCTGCCAGCCGGCGAGTTCCTCGAGTTGCAGGTGGCCGTACCGGCCGATGCACAGGTCGTATGTTGCCTTGATCGAGGCGATCCGGAGATCGTCCAGTACCGGGAAAATCCCGGGGCGTGCAGCCCATTCATCGCGCCGAAGATCCGGCGAGCTTCCTCAAGGATGCGCATCATGCCGCGAGCACTGTGCGAACGTGGGCCGTGATGCCTGGGATGGTAGTTCACCTCCAGCGGCTGCATCATGTAGTCCACGTAATACATGCCCTGGATCCCGAGCTCCTTCATGCGCAACAGGTGGTTGGTGAGCCGGTCCGGCGGGAAGGCATCAGGCCACGACGCATATTCCAGGCTGCCTGCCCACATGCCGTGCACGAGCGGTTCCCCGTGAATGTCCTGGACGACCAGGTCCGGGTCCCAGTCGGGCGCGTTGCTGCGATTCAGCATGAAGTTGTCATGGACCGACATTACATAGCCCAGGTCCTGCCCGAACCGGATCAGGTCCCGGAACTTCTGTTCGCCGCCAAGTCGTTCCTCAACGGGGAACCGGGTAGGGTAGAGTCCGTCATGGCCTCGCGCATTCCATCCAACACTCTCGGTGACGATCTTTGGGACGCCGGCCTTGTGAAGTTTCTGCAGGCGCGCCTGCGCCTCCTTGAAATTCATGACGCACTGGAACGAGACAGGGGTCGGCTTGCCGTCCGGCCCGGGCCGCCCGGCGTTCTCGACCGCGTAGAAGATCTTCATCAGATATGCATCGACCAGGTACGCCAGCTCCGGCGATTCGGCTGCGCGTTGTCGCAACGTCTGCCGACCTCGGTCCTCGATCACGTGACGGCGCAGCCGCTTTGCGGCGAAGACAACCGGGTCCACCTTTCGGGGGCTCGGGGTGAAGATCAGTTCCCTAACATCCGGGTCAACCGGATCGGGCCAGTGCTGGCGCAGGGAGAAAGCGAAGCCGATGGAACCCGAGCCCTTGCCATCGGTTGCCACGCGGCATTCCGCATCGCAATCGCCCTGTGCGGCAATTGCCACAAGTCCGCCCGTCGGTTCGAACGAGGCACAGACGGGCAGCATGGCGCAGAGCTCCCAGCGGCTTTGCTCAAGGTACACAAGAAAACGATCCTCGAGCTTCGGCTTGGCGGCAGGCCGGCAGACGACACCTGTATTGACCGGCATCAGCAGGCCACCCTTCGATCCAACGCTCATCAGGCCGGGCAAAACGTCGATGGCAAAGATCCGGTACGCAGCGGGCAGCCGTTCATACACTTCCGGCGGTGACAGCATCACCGAAAGATCACCATTTCGAAGTCGAATTTACAGCCCGACTTCCACCCGGTACTGGGAATGGCCGACAACGATGTGCACGCCACCGTCAACTTTCTCAACAAGGTCGATGCGATAACGTTCCAGTCGTTCAGTACGGCGAATGGTGGTGTCATGCACTTCGAGCGCCAATAATGGAACCGCCCCCCAGGTTTTGCCGGACTTAGTGTCCGACAGAGAGAACATCATGCGGTCCTTTTCTGCCACCAGGTCTGCCTTGATGGAATCTCTTGAGAATGAAAGTTTTTTTGCTTTGTCACATCATGCCCTTTCTTCAACTTGCTTGTCGGCTTACCTGCATTGCTCACGAACGGCTCAGTTTAGTCGCGACGTTGTGCCAATCGCCCCGTCTTAAATCGACACACTTCCCGGGGGTATTGTAGCCTGCAACATTGTGAAATCCGTTGATTTCGGAACAGCGCTGCGATTCCTTCCGCGACGTCTTCCTGTTTTGAGTTACCTTTCCTTCTATCTATCACATTACAGCAGTGGAGTGTCAACCAGTCAGTCTTGACGGGCAGAGAAAGCCGATGGTCTGGACTGATCAAAACGCGTAACAAAAAGAGCTGCAAACCAGTTGCGCCTTCCATATGCCGTTGATATGTTCACAAATGTGGCCGGGAGTCGGCGAGGGCCCGGGTTTTTCTC
>SPBP01000072.1 GCA_004525935.1 Lentisphaerales bacterium
CACTGAGGACGAGCACAATACAATAGTATTCAACATTCCCTTCCGTACCCCTTGCTCTCTGCCTCCTGACCTCGCCATCTACTGGAGAAGAAGGGCTTCTATCGACAAAGCCGGGCGGTTCTTGACATTCGGGAATTCTGCAAATAGAGTCACGCTCAATTATGCATGTTATGACAAGCAAGGAAAGGTTTCTGAATGCGCTGGCGCGCAAGCCTGTCGATATGCTGCCCTGCATTGATGGGCTGTGGGGCGAGACGAGCGAGAAGTACGTTGCCGAGGGACATCTCCAGAAAGATGAGGATGTCGTCGCGCATTTCGATCTTTCATGTCGCTCCGATGGCTGGCTCAACTCCACGGCGGATCTCGACTTCGAACCCAAGGTGCTTGAAGAGACCGAAGATACCATCCTGAGGCTGGATGGTAACGGGGCGCAGCTTCGTTCCTGGAAGAATAAGTCCGGCACGCCTGAGCACGTCGGTTTCACCGTGATGGACCGCACCGCCTGGGAAGAGACAATCAAACCACACATGCTTCACCTGGACCGGCGCAGGTTCAACCTCGAAGGCTATCGTAAAACCCGGGAGCTCTGCGCGGCAGATGACCGCGCATTTTGCTGGGCCGGGGTGGCGCCATTTGAGCAGATGCATCCTGTCTGCGGCCACGAGAATATGCTGGTCGGCATGGCACTTGATCCGGAGTGGGTCAAGGATATGGTCATGACCTATGCCGATATGACTATCGCGCATCTCGAGGTGCTGTTCGCCGAAGGTGGAGTTCCTGACGCGATGTGGTTCTTTGAAGATATGGGCTTCAAGGAAAAGCCTTTCATGTCACCGGCGATGTATGCAGACATTGTTCAGCCCGGCCACAAGAAACTTTTTGACTTCGCGCACTCGCTTGGAGCGCCCGTAATCGTGCACTCGTGTGGCTTCGTCGAACCACTCGTACCGTGCATGATTGAGGCTGGCATGGACTGCCTTCAGGCCATGGAAGTCAAGGCCGGTATGGATATGCCACGACTCGTTAAGAAACACGGTAACCGGATCGCGTTCTGTGGCAACATCGATATTCGCATCATCGCATCGAATGACAGGGCGGCGATAGACAATGAATTGAATCGCAAGATTCCACCCGTGCTCAAAGCAGGCAGCGGCTATATTCTGCATTCCGATCATTCCATTCCTCCACAGGTCGAGCATGATACCTTGAAATACTTCTTCGACCACGGCAGGCGCATCACCGAGCGCATGAGACGTTCCTGATCGGACAATGCCGAGGAAGGACGATGCTCTTGCTTCAGCAGATTAGACAGGTGAAGATTCACAGGATCCTGATTCTGCTGGCCGGTTCGCTCGCAGCACTGGCGGGGCTAGTCGTTCTCGGTGCCTGGCTTTACTTCGCCCAGCCGCTCCTTGGATCCAACAGGCCCTCCGCGCAGTCCATCGATTCTGCCAGACTGCGAGGTCATGTTGTTGCTCTTTCACAGACGTTTCATCCTCGCAATCATCGCCACGTCGATAACCTGAATCGCTGTGCCGATTACATCGGCAATCACTTCCGTGCTGCCGGCGCGAAAGTCGCGGAACAGAAATACGAGGTCAACGGCAATACCTACAGGAACGTAATCGGAGTGTTCGGGGAAGATGCCGGCCCCCGCATTGTAGTGGGCGCACATTATGATTCATTTAGTGAGACGCCCGGTGCAGATGACAACGCCAGCGGTGTTGCCGGATTGATTGAGCTCGCTTTTCTCCTGGGCCGCACAAACTTGCCGATCAAGGTCGAACTTGTCGCCTACACGCTTGAAGAACCGCCATTCTTTGGTACCGAGAACATGGGTAGTTATCGCCACGCACGAGCACTATCTGAGTCGACCGGCGACTTGGCACTAATGATCTCGCTGGAGATGATCGGCTATTTCAGCGACATGCCGGGAAGCCAGAGCAGGCCGACGATCGAGTTGAAACTCCTGTATCCTGACAAGGGCAATTTCATAGGAATCGTCGGCCGCAACGACCAGCGCTCAACAGTTAGCAGAGTCAAGAGGCACATGAAAGGTGCTGCGGATGTTCCCGTCTACTCACTGAACGCGCCGCTTGGCGCGCTCGGAATCGACATGTCTGACCATCGCAACTACTGGAACTTCGGCTATGACGCAGTAATGATCACAGATTCAGCTCCCTATAGAAACACTGCCTACCACGCGGATGGAGACACGGCTGAAACGCTGGACTATGAGCGTATGTCCAAGGTCGTGGTCCAAGTTTATGAGGCGGTCACAGGACTGGCGTCCCAGCCGGGCAACGAGTGAATCTATCTGTCCGAACAGCTTCGCTTCCAGCAGAACTGGGCCGCCTGGCCAGTCTTGCGCTGAGCTGACCCGATTCTTGCGGCTGTCGCAAGACCGGCTTGACAGCACCGGCATGTCCGGCATTCTATGTGCATGCAGAAGTCGGACATTCCTGCCGTAAACAGGATTCTTAAACGCGAGTATCACCGTCGCTACGCGCCGGTGATTGACCTCATCCGGGCACGCACGGAAGATCCCTTCAGGATACTGGTCGCGACTATTCTGAGTGCCCGTACCAAGGACGAGACAACTTCGACCGCCTGCGACCGCCTGTTCAAGGTGGTCCGGCGCCCAGCCGATTTGAAGACAGTGTCTCTTGCCCGCCTCGAAAAACTGATCTTTCCTGTTGGTTTCTATCGCACCAAGGCACGCCATCTCAAGGAACTGCCGGTTGTGCTGGCTGACGAATTCAACGGTCGTATTCCGTCCACCATCGAGGAGTTGTGCCAGCTGCCTGGTGTGGGCAGGAAGACGGCCAATCTCGTCATGTCGGCCGCATTCGACAAGCCGGCTATCTGCGTCGATGTTCATGTTCACCGGATCTCGAACCGCCTGGGGCTTCTGAAAACTGCTAATCCTTTCGAAAGCGAGATGGCATTAAGACGCATCCTGCCGATCCGCTACTGGAAGACCTGGAACTCCTACTTGGTCTCTTATGGCCAGAGCGTCTGCCGTCCAATAGGCCCCCATTGCCCTGAGTGCCAAATCAGCAAGTACTGCAAGAGTTACAGGATGAAGAACCGCTAACTGTTCACTGTCCACAGGCATCCCGCGGTTTCAGTATGTGACCTGCCACAGGAAGAGTCCCTCAGGAGGAGCGGTTGGGACGCGGGCGGTGCGTTGACGTGATTTCAGGATTGTCTCTGCCTGGTCTGACGGAGCCTCCCCGCTCCCCACCCTTATCAGAAAACCGGCAAGACTTCGCACCATCTTGTAAAGAAATCCCTCAGATCGAGCAACAATAACAATCTCGGCGCCTCGTTGCCTGACCGCGAGTTCACGGAGACTTCGCACGGTGCTTTCGACTTCATTTTTGGCATTTGCCGTGAACGCCGCAAAGTCGTGCCTGCCCTTCAGCAGTCGAGCAGCTTTCCGCATGGCATCAACATCCAATGGTTCACGAACGTGGGTGCGGTAGAGCCGCAGAAAGGGTGGCACAGTAGCATCGTTCCATATGAAGTAGCGGTATTCCTTCTCCCTCGCATGTCGCCTGGCGTGAAAATCGGAGCCAGTCTTCCTGACGGACATCACCCTTATATCAGACGGTAGCACGGCATTCAATGAGCGAAAAATGCGCCGCGGCTCCCGCGGCTCCGACAGATCAAAATGTGCGACCTGCCTGCGTGCGTGAACGCCCCGGTCAGTCCTTCCGCTTCCATGCACGATGGACGCTTCGCGGAGTGTCTGCTGTATTGCTTCCTGGAGTTTCTGTTGCACGGTGGTGTGCCGCGGCTGTATCTGCCATCCGGCATAACAGGTTCCGTCATAGCTTACGGTCATTCTGTACCTGGTCACACTCACTCCGGCTCGTATTCAAGCACTGCTAGACTGTCGAGATATGATTGCAGGATTACCTGGGCCGCCAGCTTATCCCTCGCCTGTTTTCGCTTCTGACGGCTGACGCCTGCCTCGATCAGAACATTTTCGACGGTCTTAGTGGTGAGGCGCTCATCCCATTCCACAATTGGCAACGCGCATAGGTCTCGCAAGCGCCGCTCAAATTCTCGAACTGCCTGGACGGCCGGCCCTTCCGTGCCGTTCATGTTCAACGGCAGCCCAACAACAATACTCTCAACCCCCTCCTGCTCGGCAATCAGCGCCGTTGCGGCCGCGGCCGCCCCTGCGTTGCCGACTTCAACCATCTTCAACGGCATCGCCACAATTCCGTCAGGATCGCTTACAGCGAAGCCGAACCGGTGCGAGCCGCAGTCAACACCAAGAATCTTTGCCATTGTTATAAATCCCTCGAGTCCCGCTGTTCCGCTTCACTGCCGGTCCCTCGATTCGGTCCAGACCCGGCAGTCTACGGTCACCGACCTCAGAGCAGCTCCTGGTGACTTCCCTTTTCCCTCAGTAGAGCCACCAGCTTCTTGACATCCTGTGCCATGTTTTTGGGACAGACAAGGGTCGCCCCCTCGGCCTGCACAACCACCATATCATGAACTCCGAGAAGCGCCGTCAGTCTTCCATCCGACACCACGATATTCCCCGTAGAGTCCAACTGCTCACAGGATCCGATCATTACATTACCAGCCTGATCCTTCTCAAAATGGTTCTCCAGCGCAACCCATGAGCCGACGTCGTCCCATGCGAATGCACCGCGCGCCATAAGGATGTTATTCGATTTCTCCATTATCGCGTAATCCACGGAAATCTTCTTGAGTACCTCATATTCCTTCTCTAACGCTGAGGCGAAGGAATCGGTGTCAACGTGCTGCTCTATTCGACGGGCCATCTCGAAGAGATTCGGAGTGTGCTGTTTCAACGCTGCCTGTATCGAATCAACCGACCACATGAACATTCCCGAATTCCAGCAGTAGTTCCCGGCCCGCAGGTATTCACCGGCCCGCGTAGCATCGGGCTTCTCGACAAAGCGCTTCGCCCTGCATAACTTGACGCCGTCGACCTCTTCTTCAAGCTCCCCTTCCTCAATGTATCCATAGCCGGTGCTCGCAAATGTCGGCGTGATTCCTATTGTGATCAACACGTCTTTGCGCAAGGCCATCTCGAGTCCGGCACGGATCGTACGCTGGAAAACCGCGATATCCTCGATGATATGATCGGCTGTGAGAATGCAGAATACCCCATCAGCCGCGCGTTTCCGGACAAGCGCCGAGGCAAGTGCCACAGCAGCAGCAGTATCGCGGCCCACTGGCTCGCCGACAATGTTCTGCACAGGCACATTCGGCAACGCAGCCGCCGTAGCTGTAACAAGATCGCGGTTCGTGACAACAATAACGCGATCGGCAGGCACCAGGCCATCAAGACGATCAACCGCGATAGCAATCATCGGCTTTCCGCCTATCAACGAGAGAACCTGTTTCGGTCTCTTTGAGGTGCTCAGTGGCCAGAAGCGTTCTCCCCTGCCACCGGCCATGATTACCGCAAATGCGTTCTTAAGCATTTCTTCATCTCCTTCCGATTCTCCCGGCGCCCCGAAGCGATTCAGCTCGGTACCGGTGCTGTAATTCTGTGTCAACCACTCGAAGCCGTACTGTCACGACAGGTGTTTGCAGAGAACTCACTACCACGCTTCTTCTCAATGCAATCTCACCCGGTTCCGGAATTCAATTCATGGATTGCTGCGAGGCCGAAGAGGGTCAGATCCGGATCGATGGTGATCTTCATCGCCAGGTTTGTCTTCAGCCAGACCGCGTGCCCACCCGTCGCACATATCCTCGCACGCCTCAAACCCGAATATGTCCTGAGGCCGGCCAGGATTTCTCGCACCATTCCCCTGCTCCCGGTCCTGACTCCTATCTGCATCGCTTCAACAGTGCTCTTGCCGAACACCCGATCGCATCGCCCGCCGGCCAGAGCGATTCTCGGCAGCTGCGAAGTCCGATCAGCCATATAGTCGGTCATCAATCCCAGCCCCGGCGCAATAACACCGCCAACAAAGCGCTTATCCCTGGTGACAACATCAAAAGTGGCCGCTGTACCGAAATCGCACACAATTACGGGCGCGCCATACTTTCGCACCGCGCCGCAAACATTTGCCAGCCTGTCGGCCCCCAGCGACGATGCATTGGGATACACAATCCTGACGCCCAGGTTCAGCCGACTGTCGACAACCAGGGGATTAATACCGAACCTGCTGTGGATGTGCTTCAACCAGAATGAGTCACACTCGGGAACCACAGATGCGTAGACCACGCCTGCAACCTCTTCATCAGCCCCGACTGCGTCCAATGCCTCGCGTGCAGACCCGCCCCGCGTGCCGACCGTCGCAAGATCGGTGACGCGCCGCACCTTCGCTCCAATACGCACCCCGATGGTCGTCGACGTGTTGCCCACATCGATCAACACGACCCTGGCAGGCTGACTTCGTCTATTCTTCATGTGGTACCTGCGACCATAGAATGCATGGAGCATTAAAATGCAACCGCCGATTAACGCCGATGGTCGCCGTTGTGCCATGAACACTGCCCAGCCCCCTTTCCTGCGGGAACGGACTTCGTGACACCTTTACACATCGGCGTTTATCGGCGTTCATCGGCGGTTGCCTGTAGTTGATGGCATTATCAAGGAGCTATGCATTCTTCTCCATACTACTGTTCGAGAAATTCCAGCGAGAGATCTGCGGCCGGTGCGGAATGCGTCAGCGCCCCAGCGAAACGGCATCCACCCCGGAAGCCGCAATCTCCTCCACATTATCGATTGTTATTCCGCCGGACGCCTCCAGCCGGGCACGGCGATCACAAAGCGACACGCACGCTTTGAGCACTTCGGGAGTCATGTTGTCGAGCAGCACCCAGTCAGGTTGCCCGGTCAGCGCGTCTTCCAGCTCCCGTTCGTTCTCGACTTCAATCTCGATCAAGACGCCCGGCGTCTTTTCGCGCGCCGCACGAACCGCATCCGCCAGGCTTCGATCACCGTCGCGGCCCCAGATACGCCTGTGGTTGTCCTTGATCAATATCCTGTCATACAGGCCCATCCTGTGATTCGTGCCACCGCCACATCGGACAGCGTATTTCTCAAGCGCCCTCAGGCCAGGCGTCGTCTTGCGGGTATCAAGCACTTCAACTGCATAAGGTGCAACTTTTCGAACGAATGATGCCGTCAATGTGGCGATACCGGACATTCGCTGCATGAAATTCAACATCGTTCGTTCAGCTGCAAGCACTGGTCGGGCAGCCCCCTCAACGGTCATGACTACGTCGTTCCGCGACACAGCGCAACCGTCAAGCACGTTTGCCGTCACTCTGATTGATGGATCAACCTTTGCAAACACGAGCTTGGCGACGGGGCCTCCTGCAATCGTATAGTCTCCCCTCGAAACAATCTCGGCGCGGCATTTCGCATCCAGCGAAATCAGAGCTTCTCCGGTCCGATCACCCGTCCCAAGGTCCTCGCGCAGGGCGCGTTCGACAATTGCCTCCAGCTCCGCCACGTTAAGTGTGTCTTCGTATTTCATGAGTCTCCGTGGGCATTAAGCCGTCTCGCCATCCGCTTACCGTATGCAACAGGTTACCCGCTCCAGGTGCACGACATGTGGCAACCTTCGAAATCTTCGTTGCAACTGATCCCTATCGGAAATGCGTTTTCGAGCCTGTAGTAATTGATCTTGTGATCCCATGAGTGAATCGAGAACGACACGACATATCTCCCGCGTGCCAGGATCAGCCTTTCTATTCGCAGTTCGATAGCCCCTTCCCCATCAATGGAAGCAATGTCCTTCCCGGCAATCTGGGTGTTGCTGCCATAGATCACCCGGCCTGCCGGATCGCATATCGCAAACCCGAATATGGGCCGCTCAATCCTATGCTCGGCCTTGTAGCTGATGCGAACCACGAGCGGATCCCCAAAGCCGAACGTGTCGGCAACGGCTCCCTGTCCGTCCCGGAATTCGACGTCACTTATGACCACTTCTTCCGTTCCCCACACCCGCTTCTTGCCTTCAACTTCTTTCTTCCGGACAAGCGACTGGTAGGCCTCGACTGTCGCAGATGGAACGCCGAGCCCGTGCACCGTACCTTCATCAAGGAAGAGTACGCGATCGCTCACTGCCATCACGGCTGAAAGATCATGCGAAATTATCAGCATGGTCTTTCCCTTCCTACGGAACTCCTCCATCTTATCCATGCATTTCCGTTGGAATACCGCATCACCAACAGACAACACCTCGTCAATAAGAAGGATGTCCGGGTCCACTTCAACCGCCACGGCAAACCCCAGCCTGACGTACATACCGGATGAGTAGTGTTTGACCGGTTCATCAATCCACTCACTCAGTCCCGCAAACTCGACGATCGCGTCGAAACGCCTGTTCACCTGTTCCCGGCTCAACCCCATGATCGCACCGTAAAGGAAAACATTCTCCCTTCCGCTCAAGTCAGGATGGAAGCCGGCTCCCAGTTCCAGCAGCGAGGAGACTTTGCCGTGAGTATGTATGGAACCTGCCGTGGGTCGAAAGGTTCCGGTTATCAGGGAGAGCAACGTGCTCTTTCCCGCACCATTTGAACCTATGATTCCCAGGGTCTCACCACGAACCACCTTGAAATCAACGTCCTTCAATGCCCAGAACTCCGACGGCCCCCTCCATCGGCCGGACACGAGATCGAGTACAACAGACTTCAAGGTCCGGTCCCTCAGGCCCCTGACCTTAAACTTCTTCCCAACATTCTGGAGCTCTATTGCGTACTCTTCCGTCATGCGTCAACCTTCCATGCCCAGCTCACGCCGACCATCACAGCTCCTCACCGAATCTCGGCTGCAGCCATTCGAAGACGATGAGTCCGACTATGCATGTAATCCACGCTATCCCCATGGACATGGTCGCCAGTCGCGGCGCCATGATATCTGTGGTGAGAAAGACCATCCTGTAGGCAGTTACAATTCCAGTCATCGGATTCAGGAAAGAGAGGCGCTGGTATTCGTCCGGAATGTTCGCAAACGGGTAGATGATCGGGGTCAGGAAGAACCAGGCCAGGAGAAGCACTCCAAGCAGATGCTCAATATCCCTGAAGAAAACGTTCAGGGCTGAGATAATCAGGCTCAAGCCAAGGCAAAGTGCGCATTGTGTCAGCACCAATAACGGAAGGAGATACAGCCGACTGAAATCGGCATCAATGATGAGCAGGTATCCAATAAGTATGATCAGCGAAAGCAGGAAATTGAGAAGGTTAGCCAACACCATCGAGATCGGGAGAATCACACGCGGAAAAGCGGCCTTCTTGACAAGGCTGCTGTTGCCTACGACGGCGTAGAGGGAATCGCCAAGACAAAGCGCCATGAATTGCCATACGAATATGCCGATAACGAGCATAGGAAGATATAGCGGATCATCGGTTCTGAACTTCACGCTCAACAGCTTCAGGAACGTCGAGTAAACCGCGATGAAGAAAAGCGGGTTGAGCAGGCTCCAGAAGAAGCCCAGCACGGATCGTTTGTAGCGGATCTTGATGTTCCGGACAACAAGGATCCAGAGAAGCCCCCTGTGCTCGTAAACATCGCTGAGCCGCTCGGTAAACATTGAAACAAGCCTGACCATGATTGCGGATTATCCGTCATACCCTCGTGCAACGTCAATTGCCAATTAGGGGACGGCGCCGGACCACGGGACCACGGGACTACGGGACAACAGGACTACAGGACCAACTGAGAGAACTCATTACAGAAGATCGCGAAGGGCGCTAAGAAGACCCAGAAGATAGAGGATAGAGGAAGGGGAACTGCCTGTGTGGGGGTATGGGAGTGTGGGAGTATGAATCGTCCTCGTCCTCGTCCTCGAATGTAGAATATGGTGTCGGGTGTCAGGAATGAAGGTCCCGCCCGCAACTTGTCCGCCTCTCGTGGAAAAGACGCGAAATCGTCCTCGTCCTCAATCCTGTGACATTCCACATTCCGCGTTCCGTATTCTGCTAGGGCTCGGCAGGGGTCTTGATGTGAATGGCCTGAGGTACTACGGCTATGACAAACTCACGGTCAGCCTCAATTTCCTCGCCGTCCACTTGCGCCGGTTGCGCTTTCGACATGACGACACGAATGGCCTTGCCCTGAGTGTGGGACGCCACGCGACTCAGCCGCGTGGCCATCTTCCGAATATCGCGGGGATTGTGCCGATAGGACAATAGGAACTTGCTCAAGTAATCCGTGTGGCCCGTGAAGATGATCACATCGAGA
>SPBP01000055.1 GCA_004525935.1 Lentisphaerales bacterium
AGACCCCTCTCCTTTCGTCAAAGCCCGTCATCCTGTCCAACAGTTGTCTTTCTCTGCGTTCTCCGCTGCTCTGCGCGAGAATTGCATTTACGCTCTTTGTGCCTTCTTGCCTGCCCCGGGTTTATCCCGGGGTGACTATCCATCGATCGGCCAGCTCGCAGCTGCCAGACCTTTTCCAGACGAGAACCGGTATTCACGGGAACCAACTCTGAGCACAGCCCGATCCGGGCCCACCTCAATTGCCATGTCACCGCGTGGATCCCGACTTCTCAATATGTTGGCAAGCAGAACCGCTTTCTCAACGCCATCACCGCGTCCATAATTCCAGACTTCGTCCGGCTGGGCCAGCCGACCCGGCCCATCGTAGATCGACCCATCCGGCAGATCAGTGATCTTCCCCGCGATTTCGGCTACATCCATTCCCTTGGTTGACTCAATCGAAACCGGGTTTCGGTGAACTGCGGCGATAAGGAACGGGCCCGGCTCGGTGCGCGTGAGGTCCCTATAGGCATAGAACGCCATGTCGGCCATTACGTTTCGGTCACGGATCGAGCTCAAACGTTCAATGATTTCTTCTCGTCCCATTTCGACATCGATTCCAAGCGGCTCTTCTTCTCTAACGAACGTTCTTGTACCGGCATCCGGCAACTGTGGTCGGAAATGACAGAATCGCAGCAGGGCCTCCATGACTTTCTCCCGGTGTAGACAGCCGGGCTGAAATTGACTTTCCAGAAGCGCAACATCATCGGCCTCCTCGAGGTCAATGTTCCGGCTCGTGACATAGTCCTCGAGGTCATTTAGAACAATCCGCCCGCCAATGGAGCCCGGCTTGTATTCCTCCTGCTCAATATCCGCAAGCAACCTGTCCCGGGTATTGTCAGTCAGCAGATACGGACTGCCGTGCTCATAGGCAAACACGCGTTCGGCCTCGATATAGTGATCTATTCCATGTATGGGTCGACGTACCTGGAAACATTTCTGAATTTCATGGCTGTGCCTGAGGAAGTTCCCGAATATGTCTGCGGTCAGCGAAACCTTCAGGAACGCGCCTAACTTGCGCGAGAACTCCGAATACGCATTCCTGTCGATGGTCGCTTTCTCATAAACCGCGTGGACATAACCGGTCTCATGAGCAACTATTGTAACCTTCTCGTTCTCAAGTGCGCGTCGCGCCTGTGCAGAGAGTGCAGTTCCGTTGAACCACATCTTCCTGGTCACCAGCCGCCTGTTGTTTGTAAGGATCCCATCCTCGATGTCGATGAAGTTCTGGGAATGTAACGGCGTTGCCATAAGGTATATCTCGCGAAGCGGAACACCGGCGACAATAAAAAGGGCCGACGCATAGAGGGCTGCAAGGGAAACACACTCGCCTGCCCCGCTACCGTAGCCCGGCTTGAATCTGAACGAATCCATTGCCTCAACAGTCTCGGTCTTCCAGTACGGAATAACGTTGCCTTCATACTTGTCGAGTCCGAAATGCCGCCGAATATCTATGTCGAAGTAGTACTTGTCACCCTCATATCCGAACAATGCATTCGCCTGTTTCAACGTCTCCACATCGATGACATTCTTGAACCGTGCCAATTCCCGTTCCCGGGTCGTCAATCCCCACGTATCCAGGTCCAGATTAAACGCATAATGATCCATAACATATTGCTTGAGTCGCGTAATGCGCCTGTAGGGCTTCATCCTGGCCAGTCCTGCGAACCAGTCGGTCTCACGCCATTTCCAGATGCGCGGAGACATTATGTTTGCGAGAACCAGGCTGTAGATCAACTCGGGAAAAATGAACATCTCCATGTCGGAGAGTGTTATC
The DNA here is from genome assembly GCA_004525935.1 of Lentisphaerales bacterium. Classification (GTDB taxonomy): domain Bacteria; phylum Verrucomicrobiota; class Kiritimatiellia; order SPBP01; family SPBP01; genus SPBP01. The sequence continues at coordinate 1,817 of SPBP01000055.1, forward strand.
GCCGACGTCTTGCGCGTCATATCAATCTGCACATGATCTGCTTGCACCATCTCTGCCCTTGCCTGCTCCGTTATGCTGCCTGCCGTCACTCAGGCACCACTGCAGCCGAGTACCCGAGCTCCTCTACTGCTGCTGCTACAGAAGCCATATCATAGTCGCGGCCCGCCACAACCGCCCTCCCGCGGGCAAGTTCTACCTGGACTGATGTCACGCCCGGAACCGCAAGTGCCGCCAGTCTGACCGCATTGGCGCACTGCGAACATGTCATGCCGCTGACTGCCAGATTGGTTGCAGTACCGCCTTCAGGAACAATGACCCCCTTGTCAGCTGTCTTTCGCCTTCCCAGCACTCCCGCCAACAGGACACCCAACAAAACCAGCGCCGCTATTGTACGCGCCCATTCCGGAAGCATTCTGTGTCCGCTATAGGCCGGCTCAACGCCGGTAACGGTGAAAGCGTAGTCGAGCAGCAAACCCGAACCCAGCGCGCATACCACAACTGTGCCCAGATACACCAGTGTCGTGCGACGCCCCAGAACTTTCCACAACGTAACAATTGCAGCCGCGTTTGTCGCCGGACCGGTCATCAGAAACACAAGAGCCGCACCCGGACTTGCCCCCTTGGCGATCATCGCAGCGGCAATCGGGACCGATGCAGTTGCGCACACGTAGATGGGGATGCCCATCGCCATCATCACCAGCATGGCGCCAATACCTGCCCCGATCGTATGCCTGATAAAGTCAGGAGGAGTAAAAGCCGATATCAGCCCGGCAATCGCAACACCCGCAATCATTGGCCTGGCAATATCTCGCGGCAGCGTGATGAAACCATAGCGAAGCGCCCTGAACCACGCGTTGCCTTGGACCTCCGTAGAACAGCACTCATCTTTGCATGTCGTCTCCTCATGCCCATGCCCGACGTCATCCTGGACCGAATGTCCGAAGATATTCACGAGCACGCCACCCACTGTGCCCGTCACGAACGCTGCCAGCGGTCTGAAAATGGCAAAGACAGGGCCGAGCAAGCTGAAGGTGACCATTATGCTGTCCACCCCAGTCTGCGGAGTTGACAGCAGGAAAGCAGTCGTTGCTCCACGGCTTGCACCGTGCCTCCGAAGTGAAGTCGCGACGGGTATTACGCCGCACGAACATAATGGAAGCGGAACGCCGAAGACCGAAGCCTTCAGAACGGGCCATATCCCGTTGCCGCCCAGGTGACGTTCAACCTTTTCAGGGGATACAAAAACCGATAGCAACCCGGCGATGAAGAAGCCGAACAACAGGTATGGCGCCATATCGGAGAAGGTTCCCCAGAACTCATATATGACTTTGGTGAGAATCTCCATTCGCTCTGCCTCGCCTTCACTATATTCCACCCCATTGTCAACTGCTTCCTGCTACCGGTCAATCAAAAGCGGGAAAAGGCGTGGTTGCTGCTCAGGCTTCTCACCTTATCATTATCAGCAGCATCTTGAAGCGCTTCGCTGCCCTCAGCGCATGCGGCACGGTGGCCGGCATGATGATCATTTCGCCCTGTCGCACCGTCTTCACGGCAGCGCCTATCGTTATTTCAGCCTCACCGTCCAGCACCTCTACCGTGGCGTCATAAGGCGAGGTGTGCTCGCTCAATCCCTGACCGGCATCGAACGCAAAGAGAGTGAGAGAACCGCCTTTTCTTTCAAGAAGCGTTCTGCTCACTACCGATCCGTCTGAATACGCTACTTCGTTTGCACCAATTACGGGTTCACCCTTTATAGCATCAATGTCGCTCATTTCAGCTCCCGAGTCTCGAGCAGATCTCCATTCAGTCCCACAGTTGCCTCCAGCGCCTCCAGGTCAGTCCTACCGCTCAACGCGACCGCCTCTCGCACGATCTGCGACAGACCACCACAACAAGGCACTTCCATTCGAACCACCACAACCGCTGGTATGGTTCGGTCCGCCAGGATCGCTGCGAGTTTCTCGACGTACGAGTCGGTCTGATCAAGCTTCGGACAGCCTACGACAACGCCGCGTCCCCTTATGAAGCGCCAGTGAACATCAGCCGACGCTATTGGCGAACATGTGCTCAGCACCGCCAGCTCCCGATTGCTGAAGAAAGCAGCGCCCGGCTGAACAAGGTGAATCTGAACGGGCCATTGTTCAAGCTCCGATTGCATCATATGCCCGGCACCGGAGGCTGACGCCGACGGTCGCCCCTGTTTCCCCTTCGGCGAAAAGCGCATCCGGGTGCCGGGACAGCCCTGCGAGGAAGCTTCTATAAGGGGGAGAGGATGGCCACCAACATCCGGTCGGGCCCTATCCCCTTCCGACCTGTGCGCTATGTCCACCCCTCCCCGCAATTCTTCAAGATGCTTCTTTACGGATTCCTCGTCGAACTCCTCGCTTTCACGTTGTTCCAACTTCAGCGCACCGGTGGGACACTCGCCCAGGCATGCGCCAAGCCCATCACAAAACTGTTCGCGCACAAGCTCCGCCTTGCCGTTCACTATCTGTAGAGCTCCTTCTGCGCAGGAGGTAACACACTCGCCACAGCCGTTACATGTCTCGCGGTCTATCGTTATGATCGTCCTCGTCGCCATGAAACACATCTCCCTTCTCTCACTACCTGCCATTTTCCGGCTCTGCTTCGCCAAGCAGAGAATTCAACGCATCAGTGTAAACTCGTTCGGGCCGTGCCCCACTATGCCGTGCGACCTGCACCCCATTCTTGAATATTCGCACGTCAGGTATTCCGCTTACGCCATACCTGCTGGCCAGCTCGGCGTTCTTGTCAACGTTTACCGCCACGAACCTTGCGCGACCGCCATAGGCATCAGCTACCTTGTGAATGACAGGTTTCAGCCTCCGACAAGGCCCGCACCACGCGGCATAAAAGTCTACGAGTACTACGCCGTCTCCTGCGAGAAGGTCACTGAGTTCTTCGGTCTTAACTATTTCCGTCACGTTCTCGGACACGTAGCCTGCGGGTATCTGTGCAGTTCGCTGTCCGGATACAGCAAACGTTAACCCGAACAGAGCCCCTACCAGCATGCCTCCCATCGGATTACAGGTCAGCGGACAACTGCCCCCCACAGACTTGCCAAGATACCCTACAGCACCTCCTATTGCTGCACCGAGTACCGTTATGAACATGATCCTGCTCATCTTGAGCCTCCACTTGTCTTTGTCGCCGCTTTCATCGAGATGTCTATACCGCACAACTCGTGCCAGCTCATCCAATAAAAGCACCTCGACTCTTAAGTGGTTTATACGCAACTATATAGGAAACCCGATCAGATGGAGCGGATACAGAGTGTCTCACGCAAGTGGGTGGCAGCGATACACATAGAGGCAGACATAAGACATTCAGGATGGTCTACTGTGCCAGGTCCCGAACTCATCATACATCCCGAAGCCGTCGCATCCCCTGCATTTCTCTCATTCGCTCTGGCAATTTGACTTAGCCCACTGTTTGACGTTATAGATAGACGGTGCAGAGGATTCTGGACAAGTTCAGGGAGCGAGTTGGCCGCAGACGAAGGCGGAGGGTGCAGAGTCTGCTTATGGCGCTGGGCCTTGTTGCTTTAGTCATAGGCTTGGGCGGTGCCGCCTTCGCGGTTCTGCGCAGGAGTCTTCCCATATTCCTGATAGGCGCGGCCTACCTGTTTTGCTCATCCCTTCTTCTTCTTGCCGCTGGTTCTCTTGCCAGCAATCCACACCACGTCTCGAATCACAGGAGGCGCGACGGCACGCCGCCTGCGCTCAAAACCCGTGACAGCAAGAGCGGTATGACCCTGGTCCTGACTGTGCTGCTGCTCGGACTGGCCGCAGTATTGATAATCGAGGCCCAGATGTCCGCATCCCTGGCGTTGCGACACGCGCGGACAAAGCAGGAACGTACGCTCCTCAGACTGAGCGCATCGGATGCGACATGGCATTTCCTGAAGACACAGGCACGCAGCACATTCAAACAACTTGACGCCGACACCGCGCCAGAGTCAGCAATGCACGCCGTGCTTCCTTCCGGGATCGAGACTGACGTAACCGCCTCAAAGCAGACATCGGCAAAGTCGACAATCCTGCCGATGGCAGCCGGGTCTCTGCTTGAAGGCGATCTGTACCTCGTGTCCGGGGCTGCCTCGCGGAATGAAACGGAGGAACTCGTTTCCTGCCTGGTGCACCGCACTGAGAAGGGCCGACTCGAGATGATCGGATGGCTTGAGAACAAGTAGCCTTTTCGCACGCACTCGGCAAGGAACGATGGAACGTTAATGAAACAAGAACGCTATGATAGTACGGCCCGATGGGCAAGGATCAGCTACGGGCTGGATCTGCACGATGACCGCGTCATAGTTGTACGCGCCGTTCGCACGGGTGGACGTCTGTCCCTCACGACGATCGACGAAAATGATGCATCGCTCAGATCGGACTTGCTTAGGCGTGACTGTGTTGCAGTCGGGTACCTGCGCGAGCGAGAAAGTTTCGCACGATGGTTAACCGCGCCGTTCGCATCTGTTTCCAAGGCTCGTCAGGTCTTTCCGTCGCTCCTTGATATACAACTCCCCTTCCCACTGGAGGAGTGTGTATATGAAGTACTCAGTGAAAGCCCAACGGACGCACGCACGGTGTCGGCCCTTGCTGTAGGTGTCCGATTCTCTGACATTCAGAAGCGCCTGCAGGCCTACTCAGAACTACACATGGACCCGGCACTTCTGGACCAGGAGGGACTCGCGCTCTGGACACAGAGCATCCGCGAGAAACCACCGGCTCCAGATGCAATGCGAGCAGTTGTGTTTCTTCGCCGTGAGAGGGCGACGGTCGTAACGGGCAGGAACGGGCTCCCTTCCGGTTCTCACAGCATCCGCTCAGAAACAGCAGATATCGACCGCATCCTGCGCGCCAGGCTTGGCAGCGAGTCAGTTTCCGTGGAATGGGCCTGGGCGGGTGACGATTCTTCCGGCGATAAGGCAAAGGAAATGCAAAAGGCTCTACTGAAAACATGGCCTGGTGTGTCGTTCATACATGATGAGCCTGAATCTTTGTTGGCGCGCTCCCTGGCGACCCGCGCACTCCTGCCGGGTCCCCTACGATGCAATCTTCGACGCGATCAGTACCAGCACGAACTCCTGAGAAGCAGAGAAAGAAGCAGTTCCGGCCGGTCTGCCCTGCTGGTGCTGGTTGCCGGGCTCATACTGTGCGCTGCAGGGCTCGGGTCTGATTCACTGGCCAGGCGCAAACTCCACAGAGCAATGTCGTCGTTCGATTCGCAGGTCGACCGGCTGGCCGGCACGAAGGTCAGAACGAAGGGAGAAAAGGCTCTCGCAGAGGTCGAAAGATCACTCAAGACCAATTCGCGACTCAGACAGCCATTCGTTGACGCGATAAGCTCGTCCGTCTCCCAGACGCTCAAGACGATTATTGATACCGGCAATGAGTCGCAGTTGACCTACGAATTCATGACCATGCGACCTGACTTCCTGACCATCACCGGGATCAGCCCGTCCTGGGATAGATGTGAGCTACTTAAGGGACGCTTGGACACGATTGGGGTCCCTGTTAAACTCGAGCGACGAAAAAGCCTGGGCGACGGCAAGATACGTTTTTCGGTAACCCCGGGATCCCCGAGATGAATAGATCACTTTCAGAAAGAGTGCTGTGGACGCTCGCCGCTATCGCACTGGCAGCAGGGGTGAGTGTGTCGGTATGGTCACTGTTCAGGCTGAATGGACACGCGGACAGACTCCGCACCTACGTGGACTACTCTCGCCGGCTTTCGGACATGAGCCGACAGGCGGGACGAAGCGAATCGGCTGTCCGCATTTTCGAGGGACTGGCTGACCCACATCCGATTCCAATTCCGGACCTGCTCAAACAGTCGTTACCGGGAGAGAAATACGAAACCAGAGAACAGCCATCCCAGTCGACAATTCCAGGCTGGACCGTGCGCCGGGTGTCGGTCACTTTTCCGGAAATCGACCTCGACATGCTGGCCGCGTTCATCGTCAATGCCGAGTCCGGTCGGCCACCGTGGCAGATCAGGTCCTTTACCCTCCGCGCATTGAGCACTTCGGGCAGAACCGGCCAGGCGACCCTGATACTTGAAGCGCTTGACCGCACGCCCTAGTACAGCACCGCAACAAACTGCAAAGCAACCGCCGATGAACGCCGATCAACGCCGATATAGAGGATTCTGACAGAATTACCGCTCCTTAACGGAGCAGGCGGAATGACTATGTTGTTTGTCCGATCCGGAAAGCCTTTGTGAATGGCGTTCCAAAGAAACATCATCGGCGTTTATCTGCGTTCATCAGCGGTTGCATGTCCTCCATCCGCCACCGTTGAAGGTTGACACAGCCGCGAGCAAGCACTTACGATCATCGGGAGTTTATGCAGATCCCGTTTTCCCAAAAAAGGTAGAGTGATGGCATCATCTTCGGGCATGTTCTTCGAGAGCTTCGGCAGGTCATATCACCTGCGTGTAGCGACATCCGCGGATCTGCAGCACGTTCTGGATCTCAACGACGCTCACTGGGTGGCAACGGGCGCGCCCGTCACCTCAATAAACCTCGATCCGGTCTTTCTCAAGCTGATCGACAACGATGGAAACGGCCGAATTCTGTGTTATGAAATCCGGGAAGCTATCACGTGGCTGCTTGATGTCCTCAAGGACAACTCCGCCATCGACGGTGCTGCCAACGTTCTTGCGCTTGATTCGATAAACGCAGAAGCCCAGGACGGCCAACGGATTCTCGTGGCAGCCCGAAAGATCCTCGGTCAGCTCCGCGCATCCGATACCGGCAAGATAACACTCGACCAGGTGCGGGCAATCAAGAAGGCGGCAGAGAGCACACCGGTAAGCGAAGCCGGTGTTGTATTGCCCGGCGCTACTGACGATGCAGAGCTAAGCAGGTTTCTCGCGGACATCGTGAAGACTACCGGCGGATCCGCACATCCGAGTAACAGCCCGGGGGTAGCCGAGCAGCAACTTGCCTTATTCATCGAACAGGCCAGGTCTTATCTGGACTGGTGCGACCGCGGCCGTGTTGCGACGCCCGAAGACAGGACTGATGTTTGTCCGCTCGGCGCGAATACTTCCACAGCGTTTCTCCTATATAAGGAATTGCGTCAGAAGCTCGATGACTACTTTCAGCAATGTCGGCTGGTCGCTTTTGACAAGCGCTCGTCTGACTGTTTCCGACTTACCGATGCTCAGCTCACCCAAATGGACTCATCGAGCGGCGAGGCAATTGAGGAAGTACTCAAGAAGGCGCCGATCGCTGTGCCCCGTTCGGACCGCGTCCTTTCGTTCGGCCAACAGGTGAACATATACTACAACCCGGCGCTTGAGGTCTTCCGAGAGAAGGTTGCTGAACCTGCACTGCGCCGCCCTGCCCACATACTCTCCGAGACCGAGTGGCAGGAGATAAAGGACCTTTTCGCTCCACATGAGCAGTGGCTGAAGGCTAAACCGGACTCCGCCGTAGAACAGCTTGGCGACAAAATGCTGCGCACTTATCTCGATGCCCGGTTCGAAAAGGAGGTTCGACGCCTGATTGCAGACAGCGTCAAGACAGCCGTAGTCCTGGATAACATTCGGCTCGCCGAGAAGCTCATTCTGTACCAGGCGAACATTATCACGCTGGTCAATAACTTCGTCAGCTTCCCGCACCTTTACCATCCAGCGCAGAGGGCGGCGTTCGAAATGGGATCCCTGGTAGCCGACGGACGTCGGTTCAACTTCAGCACAAAAGTCGATAACCGCGCAGAACACAGTGCACTCGCAAAGACCAGCAATATCTGCGTGCTCTACGCCGAGATCTCACCGGGCGGCGGACTTCCCAAGTATACCGTGGCGATTCCCGTAACATCGGGAAGCAAAGGCAACCTGTGCCTTGGCAAACGAGGCGTATTCATGGACCTTCAAGGCGAGCAGTCTGATGCCAGGATAGTCGAAATAATCGAGAACCCGATCAGCCTGACAGAGGCCCTACTCTCGCCGTTCCAGCGACTCGGCAAGATGCTGACCGGACGGATAGAGGCAATCGCCTCTTCAGCTGAAAAGAAGTTTGACGATGCAGCTTCAAAAGTCGTCAATCAACCTGGCGCATTGGCAGCCCCGGCACCTTCTCAGTCTAAGGGCGCAATGGCAGGGGGGCTGCTAATGGGTGGCGGCGTGGCTATCGCGGCTCTTGGATCTTCACTTGCCTACATCACTCGAACACTTGCCAACGTAAGTGCATACAAGATTCTCATCTCCGTGGTCGTGGCGATCCTTGCCGTGATGGCACCGCTGTCGCTGATGGCCATTTCAAAGCTCCGGCGACGGGACCTGAGCTCAATACTCGAGGGCGCAGGATGGGCAATCAATGCACGCATGCGGTTGTCAATGCAGCAGGGCATGATCTTTACGCAAACCCCACGCTATCCGACCGATGCCGGCGGCATTCGTGGCAACCGATTCGTTGTCCTGCTTTCAGTTGCCATTGTATCAGAACTCATCTATATCCTCTGGCGTCTGAAGCTCTAAGACTCCAATCGTACGAAGCCTGCATAACCCCGAAATCGAATCTGATTGAGTTATCACCCGGCTGGTGGCATGTTGAGATCAGGAGATCCGACCACGAAACGCCTCGTATATACCATGTGCGTGATGATGTGCTTACCGGCATTCCTGCCGGGTTGCGGCACTACCGTTCAGCCTCTCTCTTTTCGGGGCATCAACCGGACGGTCAACTCCAGGCTCCAGGAGCAACGCCCCGAATACGCCTCCGTTCCAAGGTGGGACGCGTATCGAACCAACAGGTATGTGGCAGCCGCCCAGCTGCGCGAACAAATAGGCAGCTCGCGGCAGGAACAGCGCAGATCAGAAGACGCCGCAGCATTAACTGCAGGAGGTCCTCTCGACCTGCCGGCATGTCTCTCCTTTTCCCTGGAGCATAATGACACCATTCAGATGATGCGCGCCGACATGCGAAAGGTTGCGGGCGAATCGATTGTCGTGCAATCCCGCTTTCTTCCCCATCTCAGCTACGTTCTGGCTCTCGACACAACCACTGCGCAGGGCACTGCTGAGACAAACAGCATCCACCAGTATCTCAAGCTGAGCCAGACTCTGATGGAATTCGGAAAGGAGAATTCCGACTCCGTTACGCTCCGGGAATCGGAACGCCAGGCATTGTTTGACTACGAAGACCAAGTGCGCACGATTCTATCTGATGTGCGCCAGACCTTCTACACAATCACACTGAGACAGGAGCAACTCGAGAAACGGAGCAGGCTGCTCGACGAGTTCATGGCCAGATATGATAACATGCGAAAGCTCGAAGATGCCCGGATTGTACTGGAAGTAGATGTCCTGACCGCGCGCCTGAACGTATTGAACGAAGAGGCAAGAATCAACTCGCTGGAACGAATCATCTTCAGGGAGAAGACGGACCTGATTCACCTTATGGGACTGCCCGCCGACATCAACGGCATTGCAATTGCGGGAAGGCCCGGCCCTCTTAATATGACACTGGTCAAGTGTGTCGACGAAGCGGTGGGCCGGAGTCCCACTATCGTACGCTACCGCGCATCTCTGCTTGAGAAGGAACGGCAGATGGCAGAAGTCTGGTGGGAATACGGGGCCGATATGCAGGTGCGCACAGGCTGGCAGGATGAACGCAGCGCAGCCGGGCTCGAACTGAACTCGAACTCCGGCAAATATGATCTTTCGATGTTCGGCGAGGCGCATGACACAGCATTTGACGGCAATATGCAAATGG
>SPBP01000058.1 GCA_004525935.1 Lentisphaerales bacterium
AGGAAAGAAGAGTCCTGATATTGCACGTGGCGCGCAAATATTCGCCGGACATCGACCTTCCGGCAAAAAAGCGATGGAAATCATCAATAGCGCCTGACTTTCCTCTTCCAGCTCATCGCAAAATGCCCGAATTGGCTTGGTCATACCGCAGGACCTTCTGCTATCGTAATAGCTGGACACGAAGCAAACGAATCAGCTTCTGGCCAGGGAGGAACTGGATGTGACAACACGAAGAGGAATCTATCGCACAATCCCGGCAGCAATCATTGCCGCCGTGTTACTGACCGAGATCGGCTGTCAAACCACCGGAGACGACGCAGCCAATTCCCTCACACCAGCCCCCAACAGTCACACACGCTCGGCCAGAATAGCCAGGGTTGTGGACGGTGACACGTTGCTACTTGATTCCGGAGAATCCGTCAGATTGATAGGCATCGATGCTCCGGAACTTCAACATGCTGAGATGCCCGCCGAACGATTTGGCCGGGATGCGGCTCATTTCTTAAGGAATCTTGCTGAAGGGCACGATTGCACGCTCGAGTTTGAAGAAACCGGTGCTACCGATAAGTACGGACGCACCCTCGCATACGTGTATGTTGACGGCAAGATGCTCAATTCCCAGATGGTGCGCGATGGCTATGCCCTTGTTCTGACCCACTTCCCGTTCCGTCGCAGCCGGCAATTCCTGAAGTTGGAGAAATATGCGAGACGCAGCCACCTGGGTCTATGGGCGGGAACATTGACCGATGGACGAATCGCAAACCTGGCAGCCCGTTATGCCGCTCTCAACGATGAAGGAAAAGCTGAACTCGACGACATATTGACCACACTGACAGAGAAGTACCCCGCCGGTAATAGTCATGCCGTTTCTACCGCAAAACCGCCTGGCCGACCACAGTTGCCCATCAGCACGACTCCTGACCCTGAGCCGGCCGTCGTCGAGGCCGACCCGGATCCGGCACTGCCATGGCAGAAGGCTTCCGATTACATCGGGAAGAAAGTGACAATAAAGGGCACCGTCGTTTCAACCTACATGGCTGGAACCGCATGCTTCCTGAATTTCAGCAGCGAGTATCAGAGTGCATTCTGCGCGGTCATTTTCGCATCGGCCCTTCCCCTGTTCCCGGCAAACCCGGAGCGCCATTACAGGGATAGATCGGTGCGGGTTACCGGCACTGTGACAAACTACAAGGACAGACCGCAAATCATCGTGGAGGCGCCCTCTCAAATCGAAATTATCGAGTGAATCGGCATTTTCGGCTTTACCTGGACGAGCAGGCCCAATAGCATGCTTATGTTATGTCCGTAGACCCCGGAGTCAACAGCATGGCAAGAATACTCATAATCGACGACGAACTGAACATCCTGAACGTCATCAGCACGCTCATGGAGCTGGAAGGCCATGAGACTGTGACAGTGCTTGGTGGGGAGCGGGCAAAAGACCTTATTGTCGGCGAGGAATTCGATCTCATGATCACGGACATCCGAATGACCCCGGTAAACGGCATGGAGCTTCTCAGGTTGGCCCACGAACACAGACCGAATATGCAGGTAATAATGCTTACGGCCTATGGGCAGGTTGAGACAGCCGTCGAAGCTATGGAGTTGGGGGCCTTCGACTACGTCAATAAGCCAATGAGAGCCGACGATCTGGTCGATGTCGTAAATCGCGCATTGGCCTTCGGACAACTGGACGCCGATACTGATGAGACGGACGCTCCCGCTTGAACCGGACGGCAAACCTGATGCTACCCAAATTCACTTGTTCACATGCTCTCATCGTGATACTCTCATCTCATTCTGAAGCGGCGCTTAAGCGCACAAGAACTCAACAAGTATCATGCCTGAACAACAGAACATTCCAGAAGGCGCGACGGGCCTGACCCCCGTTAGTAGAAAGAGCTTGCTGATTGTCGATGACGAACGCGCTATCCGCGATGTGTTTCAGCGGGTGGCAGCCTATGGTCTTCCTGATTGCAGAGTCGATGTCGCAGTCAACGGCGCAGAGGCCGTGGAGTTCTTTCGAGCCGTCCATCACGCCGTTATTCTTATGGATCTCGCCATGCCTGTGATGAACGGACAGGAAGCATTCGCTGAGATTTCGGATATCTGTAAATCCGAGGGATGGGAGATGCCTGCCGTCATATTCTGCACGGGTTTTGATCCGCCTGATGGAATCCGAGAAGTTGTCAGGCAGAACAGCAGGCATTGCGTGCTTCTCAAACCTGTCGACCACGACACACTGCTGGAAGAACTGGCCAGCAGAGTTCAGTGAATAAGAGGATCCGGCCGGTAAGCGGCCGATGTCCAGTCTTCCCATCCCCGCCAATTCCCCCTATCCTTGCGATCGATGAATGAAATGCGCCAGTCCCCGAATGTTGGAAGCCAGATCCTCGCATACCGCGGGGATGTCCTGAAGATCACTCTGGAAATACAGGATGCCATGGAAGGCGAAGCATGGCTCAGGACCAACGTCGGTGCGGCTGCCAAGCGAAGACAAGAGATCATTGATCATGTCGAGGCAAAACATCCCATTCTGCACGCAGACTGGCATGACATCCGCATGCGGCTCGAAAAAGGACGAATCTACAGCATCGGTCTTCCTTTGCTTGAAACCGGACGCTTTGAGGCAAAGTCGTTCTTTCTTCCGGCCGGCGAAACCGAACCCGTCTGGCTGTCCGGCGATAACATGGTAATAAAGGTCCAACCGTCTGAATCCGCGAGTGCCAATACAGTCTATACATCCTTTGTCAGGCAGTTTGACTTCAATTCCGAAGCGCATTCGGCGCGGCACGGCGATGCTGGATCGGTTGAGCGCCTGAAACAACTCGGATACTCTGTGATACCGCGTTCAGGCACATTCAGAAATCTTGTTCGCCATCTTGATTTCATAACCAGACGCCTGGGTTTCAGGATCATTCAGCTTCTCCCAATCCACCCTACCCCAACCACGTATGCCAGAATGGGTACCTTCGGCAGCCCCTTTGCCTCGCTCGATTTCATGGATGTCGATCCTGCCCTTGCTGAATTCGACCGCAAAACCACTCCTCTCGACCAGTTTCGTGAACTTGTCGATGCCGTCCACCAACAAGGTGCCCGGCTCTTTATCGATATTCCCGTTAATCACACCGGCTGGGCATCAAAACTCCAAGCCGCTCACCCTGACTGGTTCGCGCGGAAAAGAGACAGCACTTTCGAGTCGCCCGGCGCATGGGGTGTGGTATGGCAGGATCTTTCAAGATTGGACCACTCAAAGAAGGAGCTCTGGAAGTATATTGCCTCTGTGTTCCTGTTCTGGTGCCGCCGCGGCGTCGATGGCTTCCGGTGCGACGCGGGTTACATGATTCCGTGTGAGGTCTGGGAATACGTTGTGGCAAGAGTACGTGAGGAGTTCCCCGAAACAATCTTCCTTCTTGAAGGTCTTGGAGGTCATCCGGAAACAGTCGAACGACTCCTCGGGCAGGCGGGTCTGGACTGGGCTTACTCTGAATTGTTTCAGAACCACGACAGGCACCAGGTCGAATCCTGCCTCCGTGAATGCACCAGGCTCTCCGAATCGCGGGGCATAATGCTCCACTTCGCGGAAACCCACGACAACAACAGGCTTGCGGCCCGTTCCGAAACATATGCCAGGATGCGAACCGCACTTTCGGCCCTGTGTTCAAATACGGGGGCTTTTGGAATAACCAACGGCGTTGAGTGGTTCGCAACGGAAAAGATAGATGTGCACGAAGCCGGTTCTCTCAACTGGGGTAATGAACGGAACCAGGTCGATTTCATTTCCCGCTTGAATGCGATTATTGCATGGCATCCGGCATTCGCGGCGCGCGCCGGAATCCGAATACTGCAAGGCAGTGAAACCGTTCTGGGGCTTGTCCGAACGTCGTTCAACGGGAGCCGGGAACTGCTCATACTGGTCAACCTGGACGACAAAGCTGAAGGCGAAATCCGGTGGCGCGAAGACGAGTTCCGATCTGGCGAGGTCCATCTTGTCGACCTTATCACCGGCAACGAACGGATCCCCGGATGGGAGGCCGGCACTCTAACCTGCCGCCTGTTGCCGGGAGAAGCTTTGTGCCTTAGCCGGAATCCGGAAGACCTCCAGGCTGTCACCGGGTTTGAGACAGAAAGGCCATCGGTGCCCCCCCAGAGCCGCCGACAATGTCTTCAGGCAAAAGCATTGGAGATCTTTCTGCACCTGAATCCGGAAACAGTCCTCCTCTCTCTGGATCCTCACGCACTCGGGGCAGAACTCGAGCGTGACCCGCTCGCCTACTGTGCTTATTGCTCATCAGTTCCGGAGGCCAGCAGTACTAAACGAATTCACGCGACACCCGTACCGGCCGTCACATGGCTCTTCCCGCGCGATCTCCGTCGGACCGTGATGATACCTGACGGATGGCTTCTACTGGTTCGGTGTGAGCATCCGTTCAGCGTGGACCTCATCTGCGGCGATCTTGTCAAGAAGAGAGAGACGGCCCTGCAATGCGGAGACGGGTCTTACTTTACCCTTCTGTTAACATCGCCCGGCGCCACGGACTTCCAGACCTGCTCACTGGCAATGTCGGTGTATGAACCGGGGGGATGCCGCCACACTGACTCGACGATAATATCTCTGCCCTCATGGTCAGGTGCACAGGTCCATATGTCCCTGCCGGCCGAACAGGCGCTCGCTCGCAACTGCATGGCGCTTTGCACCAATCAGCGGGGCGCTATGTCGCAGGCGTATGCCGCGTGGGGTGAGATACGCAGTCAGTATGATGCATTGCTTGCCGCGAACCTCGATCCGACATCACCTGTGGACCGGAGAATCGTATTGACTCGGTGCCGTGCATGGCTGGTCTACAGGGGATACTCCCAGCCGATAGACAAGACCTGCCTGATCGGATTCTCGGTTCAACCCGACAATTCCGCAACGTGGCGTTTTCTTGTCCCCGCAGGACAGGGATATACCGTCCCAATGACCGTCACGCTAACGCTGGTTCATGACCGCAATGCCGTATTCATCGAGTTCCAGCGCGGCCACGCGCTGGAGGCGGGCTCCAACATAAGCGGCACGTTGCCGGTGAAACTGATCGTGCGACCGGATATTGAAGACAGAACAAACCACGAGAAGACAAAGGCCTATGCGGGACCCGAGGATGCATGGCCCGCGGCAATATCGGCATCTGAAGACGGATTCAGCTTCTCGCCATCGGGACTGCATAGACTTCATGCGTCAATGTCTGGCGCGGTTTTCACTCCTGAGTCCGAATGGACCTATATGGTCCACCACCCCATTGAGGAGGAGCGGGGCCTGGGCGATAGCTCCGACCTGTTCAGCCCCGGGTATTTCAGTACGTGGCTCAAGGGAGATGAATCCGCCGTTCTGCGCGGCTTCCTGCAGACTGAATCTGAGACTACACCCCCAACCCGTCCGGCAAAACCACATGACGTTGTTGATACTCTTCCCCTTGATAAGGCGGCCATGAACGCTATACGGCAGTTTGTGGTCAAACGCGACACTCTGAAGACGGTAATTGCCGGATATCCATGGTTCCTGGACTGGGGACGTGACACGCTGATCTGTCTGCGGGGCATGACGGCAGCGGGCATGATTGGAGACTCCGCGGAAATTCTGACCCAGTTTGCCAGGTTCGAGTCCGACGGAACCTTGCCAAATATGCTGCGCGGCAAAGACCACTCCGACCGCGACACCTCTGACGCCCCGCTCTGGTTCTTCGTTGCATGCGCCGATCTTATCAAGGCGAAACGGAACACGGGTTTTGTCGAAACCGATTGTGGAGGCCGAAGCATCAAGCAGGTCCTTCTTTCAATCGGAAAGCATTATGTCAACGGTACGCCGAACGGGATAAGAATGGATCCCGAAAGCGCTTTGATATTCAGCCCGGCCCATTTTACGTGGATGGATACCAACTATCCGGCCGGCACCCCGAGGGCAGGTTACCCGGTTGAAGTCCAGGCGTTATGGTATGCCGCACTCAGCCTGCTCTCAAAGCTGGAGCCCGAATCCGACTGGCGGGAACTGGCCAAGCTGGCTCGACAATCCCTCATGCAGCACTTCGTTCTGAAAGAGAATGGCGACAATGCATCCGTTGGACTCTCCGACTGCCTGCACACCGCCCGCTTCGAACCTGCTTCGCGGGCAGTCGCAGACGATGCCCTGAGACCAAACCAGCTGCTGGCCGTTACTCTCGGTGCCGTTGAAGATTCCAGGACCCGCTCGGAAATTACCCGCTGCTGTTCGGAACTCCTGGTGCCCGGGGCCATCCGAAGCCTTGCTGACAGACCCGTCCATTTCAAACTGCCGGTCTACCACCGTGACCGCCTTCTGAACAACCCCGGCCGGCCCTACTGGGGAACCTATTCAGGGGATGAAGACACCAGGCGAAAACCGGCATACCACAACGGAACCGCCTGGACATGGCTATTTCCCTCATACGCAGAAGCACTCTACCGGACTTACGGGGACAAAGCCCTGAATCCTGCCCTGTCCCTGCTCACCAGCTCCTCCCTACTGGCCAATAGTGGCTGCCTGGGCCAGATTCCGGAAATAGTCGATGGAGATGCTCCCCATACCCCACGCGGTTGCTGGGCCCAGGCATGGGGCGCTACAGAGCTATACCGCGTCTCCTCATTGCTCCTGAAAAAATAGTATTCACAAATCGCCGGCCGGGTGTATGCTGCCGGTCTGATTAGAACTGGATTTTCTCAACTGGAACTGATGTTTCATTATTCAGAAGTGCCGCGGAAAGCGAGAGACGTGAGGACGGCTGGTTCGCGAATAGCGAGCAGGCAAAGGGCGGGTGCCGGGCAGTCAGATAGACGCTGAGTTCACCAGGGGCATGATTCCAACCGCCTTGCAGATCCCCCGAAATACGTGGCGAAAAACAAAAGGAGGCAGAAGATGGCCAGATCATCGTTGGCAGGAAAGAAGCGGGTAACGTTTAAGATTCAAGCTGAACCCAAAAGCGAGGTGTTTGTCGCCGGCACTTTCAACGGATGGAATCCAAGAAAGAACAAACTGACTCGCAAAGAAGACGGTTCGTATCGCACTACCATTCTGCTCTCAAAAGGAAGACACCAGTACAAGTTCATAGTGAACGATATCTGGTGCGTGGATCCCGCATGCCCGGAATGGGCGCCTAACGGGCTTGGCTCGTTGAACAGCGTGATCTCTGTAGAGTAGTACCGGCTCTCATCCGTCTCCCGTGACACGCAGGGGGTGGCAGGCAACAGGGCAAGTGCACGAATGATTGGAGGCTGAGCAGACGTGAAAAAAGTGGTGCTGTTCAACGTGGGGCCGGCCATCCCGGCTGAGTTGGGGTTCCTTGAGACTCTTGCCAACAACCTGTGGTGGTGCTGGAATTCTGATGCCATAGAGCTGTTTCGGCGAATTGATCCGCGACTCTGGACACAGACCGGGCATAACCCGATTGTGTTCCTGAATTCTCTCCCGCAGAAGAAGTTGCAGGCACTCACGAATGATGACGGCTTTCTAACCCATCTGCAGCAGATCACTGATCGGTTTGACGCCGAAGTGCTTCATGGCCGGGACGGCAAAGAGGCGGTCCCGCCCAGAGATGCTGTTGCCTATTTCTCCATGGAATACGGCATCCATGAAAGCGTTCGGCTCTACTCAGGCGGTCTCGGATGTCTTGCCGGTGACCATCTCAAGGCAGCGTCCGACATCAATACGCCGCTCGTTGCGGTGGGCCTCCTTTACAGGCAGGGCTACTTCCAGCAGTACCTCAACAAGGACGGATGGCAGCAGGAAGCATACCCCGAAAACCAGTTTCATCACCTTCCCATCAGGAAGGCCTGCCACGCCGACAAGAACCAGGTCATAATCAGCATTAAGCTTCCCGAAGGCCCGCTGAAAGCGGCGATCTGGCAGCTTGATGTCGGGCGAGTGCCGGTGTATCTGCTTGATACCAACATACCGGACAATCCTCCCGACCTGCGGAAGATAACGTGTCACCTTTACGAGGGAGATCGCAAATGCCGACTCCGCCAGGAACTATTGCTTGGAGTCGGAGGGTTCAAAGCGCTGATAGCCCTGGGTTACGAACCGCCCGTCTGTCACATGAACGAGGGACACGCCGCATTTCTCAGTCTTGCCCGGATCGGACACTTGGTGAATGACCTGGGAATCAGTCTTCCAGCAGCCCTGGAAATTATGCCTCGTACCGATGTGTTCACAACGCATACTCCGGTGCCGGCCGGAAATGAAGCATTCTCGGTCGAACTCCTGAGACCCCACCTTGCCGCACTTCACGCAGACATAGCCGTGGATCCAGAGGAAGTCATCAGGTGGGGACAATCTCCCAACTCCGGGAACGGACATGAATTCCAGATGACGATTCTCGGCCTTCGCATGGCCCAGTTCTGCAACGGCGTCAGCCGGCTTCACGGTGTTGTTGCGCGGAAGATGTGGACACATCTCTGGCCCGATAAGCCCGAGGACGAAATACCGATCTCTCATATCACCAACGGCGTGCATGTTTCCTCATGGTTGTCACCGGATAATCTCGCTCTTTTCGATCGTTATCTCGGGCCAGGCTGGTGGGATAACCCGGGCACCGACGAAATCCTGGACCGC
Organism: Lentisphaerales bacterium; assembly: GCA_004525935.1. Lineage (GTDB taxonomy): Bacteria > Verrucomicrobiota > Kiritimatiellia > SPBP01 > SPBP01 > SPBP01. The sequence goes on from SPBP01000058.1 coordinate 8,603, forward strand.
ATTGTGCTCATCCCCAATGAAGAACTGTGGCGAGCTCATGAACTGGGCCGCTCTCGCCTGGTCAGGGCCGCCAGGGAATTGGGCGAGAAACAGTACAACGCTCGGAATGCCACGAAGGCCGAGGTCGCCCAGATGCGCACCGTGCTTCGCCATGATGTATTGACCATAGGGTTCGCCCGCCGGTTCGCTGCCTATAAGCGGGCAAACCTTCTCCTCAAAGATCCGGCCAGGTTCGAGGCGCTTCTCACGAACAAAGATCGACCCATCCAGATCATCTTCGCCGGAAAGGCTCACCCCGCCGATGACGTGGGGAAGGAACTCATCCGGCAACTGGTCGTCTTCGCACACAGGCCGGCAGTGCGACAACGAATCGTATTCCTGGAAGACTACGATATCCAGCTTGCGCGCTACCTGGTCCAGGGCGTCGATGTCTGGCTCAATACACCCAGGCGGCCACAGGAGGCCAGCGGCACGTCCGGCATGAAGGCTTGCGTTAATGGCGCTCTGCACCTGAGTTGCCTCGACGGATGGTGGGATGAAGGCTACTCGCCGGACTGCGGCTGGGCAATAGGACACGGCGAAGACTACGAGAATGCAGAATACCAGGACGCTGTGGAGTCACAAGCCCTCTATAACCTGCTCGAAAACGAAGTTGCCCCCTCCTTCTACGACAGGCAGGAAGGTGACCTTTCATCCGTGTGGCTCGAAATGATGAAGATGTCATTAAGACAGCACTTGGCAAATTCACCGCTCGCCGCATGATGGCGGAATACAAATCCGACTTCTACAAGCCGGCTTCTCGCGAATACGCTCGGCTTACGGCCAACAATGCTCAGCAGGCAAAGGAACTCGTTAAACAGCACGAGCGATTGCGGACATTGTGGAGTAATGTAGCTGTCGCATTGCCTTCCTCTGACCGCGACGTCTCGGTTCTGCACGTCGGAGACAGTTTCGAAGTGTCGGTCAACGTGAATCTCGGCCAGTTGAGCCCGGATGAAGTCGACGTCGAAGTCTACTATGGCGCCGTCGGTCCCCAGAATACCATCGGGGACAGCAACGTGGACAGAATGGGATTCGCCGAGAAACGCGACGATCACGGTAATTACATGTTCAGGCATAAGATAGCGTGCCGCGCATCGGGAAGACACGGATTCACCGTCCGCGTGACTCCCCGCGGCGAAGATTGGAAACGAAACATGCCCGGCTTCATTACGTGGGCAGATGGTTCCGAATAATGGCAAAGGCACGCAGAATCCGGAACCCGAGAATCCTGATTGTCACCCCGGAAATCACATATCTCCCGCCGGGAATGGGCAACATGGCAAACTTCCTGACGGCTAAAGCCGGGGGGCTCGCCGACGTTTCCGCTTCACTGGTATCCGCCTTGTTTGAACTGGGCGCCGATGTTCATGTAGCGCTGCCTCATTACCGCCGCATGTTTCATATTGAAGTCGGCAGGTTCATTGATCATGAACTGCGGCTCTACAAGAACGTGCTGCCTGATTCCAGGATACACCTGGCCCAGGACCGTATCTTCTACTACCGGGATCAGGTCTACGGCAGCTACCATGCGGAAAGCCACCAGGTCGCGATGGCGTTTCAACGCGAGGTGATCAATAACATCATACCCAAGGTCAACCCGGACCTTGTGCACTGCAATGACTGGATGACCGCCCTGATCCCCGCTATGGCAAGACGCCATGGCATCCGATCCCTCTTCACCATTCACAACATTCATACCCACAAGATGACACTTGCCGAGATCGAAAACGGTGGAATCGATGCCGCGGAATTCTGGCTGCATCTCTACTATTCGCAACTGCCTTCAACCTATGAAGCCACACGCGAAACGGTGCCCGTGGACTTCCTGTCAAGTGGAGTATTCGCTGCTCATTTCATCAACACCGTCAGCCCGACGTTTCTCACGGAGATCGTCAATGGCCAGCATGATATCGTGGCGCCGCATCTGAGATCAGAAGTTGCGGCAAAATACGCGTCGGGCTGCGCCTCGGGAATCCTGAACGCGCCCGATCGTTCATTTAACCCCGTTATGGATCCCCTGATCCCTCACCGCTATGACGCCGACACGCACGCCCCTAAGAAGAAGAAAAACAAGCGGGTGCTCCAGGAAAGACTGGGCCTTAAGAAAAAGGATTCCGCCCCACTGTTCTTCTGGCCATCCCGGCTTGACCCCATGCAGAAGGGCTGTCCGCTGCTCACCGACATCCTCTATAATGTAGTCTCATCATACTGGAAGGAAGATCTGCAAATCGTCCTCGTTGCCAACGGTCCGTACCAGAAACATTTCCACGACATAGTCAGGCATCATAACTTCCATGAGCGGGTCGCCGTCTGCGACTTTGACGAGCAACTGTCTCACATCGCATACGCGGCTTCCGATTTTATGCTGATGCCCTCGTTCTTTGAGCCCTGCGGTCTGCCTCAGATGATTGGCGCGATATACGGTTCATTACCCCTGGTCCACGACACAGGTGGACTGCACGATACGGTCACGCATCTTGTTCCGGAGCGGGATACCGGCAACGGTTTCGTTTTTGAGGCATACGATAGCCTGGGTCTGCGCTGGGCAATCGATCAGGCAATGCTCTTCCATCGCAAGCCGGCTGAATTCCGGGCACGTCAAATCACCCGCGTGATGAATGAAGGCGCAGCAAGTTTCAGCCACGCCGTAACCGCTTCACATTACTTCGACCTTTATGAACAAATGCTCAGACGGCCACTTGTCAACTCTATCTGAAGATCCCTGGCTGAAACCATTTCTAGGGAAACTGCTGCAACGGCAGGCCCTCGTGCTCGCCACGGAGAAGCGCATTACGGCCGGGGCGACTTCGCTGCAGGACTTC
>SPBP01000312.1 GCA_004525935.1 Lentisphaerales bacterium
ATGCTGTCCCATTCGTGCGCCAGAGCGCTAAGATCGGGCGAAACGATCCCTGCCCCTGCGGTAGCGGAAAGAAATACAAGAAGTGTTGCGGAGGCGAGAAGAGGGCATAGACAGCATGCGCTGAACTCGCGACGGGAGAAGTTGTTGAAGTGAAATTGCCGTTTTTCAAACGCTGGAAGAAGGCTGGTATTGATGAATCCCCGCCGTCATGGGAAAACGACGTCATTGCATCGTTGAAAGAACTCGTGAGCGACAAGGGGCTGGACACATCGAACCTGGGACTCAACATTCCTCTCGACGAATCCGCCAAGCCTGCGTATCAGGACAGGTCCGATGTGATGCTGTATGACGGCAAACAGATTGCCGTATGGCGGGTCGAATCGCTGCGCGATCTGTTTCGCGGAGACGCGAAGCCTCCGCCCGACAGTGAGATGAGGCACTATCCCGAGCAATATACGCCTTTTTTCTATCGGGTCGAAAGCCATGCACTGAGCCTCTGCAAAGCGATACACGATCCGACAGACGCACAATTCCTGGAGTTGTATACATTGATGAGAAGACGACCGGATGCGAAAAGCACAGGACCACTCCACGACGCGGTCTGGCAGGGAGCCGCGTATGCTTTGGGATTCCAGCCGTTCAGCGAGGCCGAATATACGGCTGTCTTCGCGCAGCTCGCCCGGTCCGCGCGGCGCTGGAGAATGGGCGCCTCCTCACGCAACTATATCGCATATCTCCGGAAAACGTTCGGATAGGAGGCAGACAGGCGTTCAGAAAGGATTTGATGAGACGCGAGGAATACCAGATGGGAAAAAGACAGGCGCCAGGATCCAAGGCTGCGACAGGCAGGCGTGGGCTTACAGAGGGGAATGCTGAAATATCGGTCACCAGGTCGGCAAAGCCGGCCCATCCCGTGGTGCGGCAAATCGCGGAGAATCTTGCCAAGATTGATGCCATACGTACCGTGAAGGTAACGCGAGGATTTCTTGAGGCGTCCAGCGAAACCAGCGGCGCGCGGAAACGACCTGTTGCCAAACCGGGGCATCCTACTGCCGTCGGTGTGTCCCTGATCCTGGCTGAAGACCGCAAGGAAATCCAGTTCTACGAGATGACATCCGCCGTCAAGGGCTATGGTTCCCGAATGGTTGAGGCGGTGTTGAACGGGTTGCCGAAGGACTGGAAGATTTTTGTGCTCATGGATTGGAGCGACGGTTTCTGGAAGGTCATGAAACGACGGCACAGGCGCATTGTGTTGATGTCGTGATTGAAGCGAACAAGATCGACGAGTCGGCATATCAGACGGACTGCGGGAAAACATGATGCAACATGACAAAAGATCAAAAGACCCCGTGGCCCAAGAGGTTCTTGCTTTTCTGGACAAGCAAATGAACCGGCGGGTTATTGATTTCGCCCAACTCAAGCTGGGAGCAGAGCAGGCAAAGGAGATCGAGAAATGCGTGATTTCCGAGGCCGGCATGAAAGGCCTTGATCCCCTTCACGCCGTCTACGCCTATGCGCAGAACAAGATATCGGTCATCGTGGATCATCTGGTGGAGCTTCCGATGTGCGCGAAGCTGGCACAGACGTATGCCGATGCGGAAGAGGAGTACATGCCATCCAGCCCGCCGATGAGCCCGCTGACCATGTCCTACTTCTTCTGCTGGGCTGTCTTCGATTCCTGTATCGGTAAGGCGCGCGAGACGCTGGGGACGGTGGCGATCGATGTGTGCCGCAGGCTGGGCACGGAATGGAGCCTGCTGCGACTGTTCGAGCTCATGCAGAATTCTCGGATGGGCTTCTACATGCACGAAGGGACTGCGGGGCCCCACGCGGTTCTGCGGGAGTTTGTCACCGGTGAGCGGCACAAATGTATCGTGCCGGCCGGCTACATGGGAAAACGTGGCGAAATCTGGTTTGTGCGGGTCCTGCCCGAGCCATACGAATCCTTGCCCATGGGTTACTCGCTGATATTCAACACGCCTTACGTGATTGCCACGAAGAAGAACGGACACTATATGCCCGCCGACTCATCGGAGTGGCAGGCGTTTTTCGACCGGACATTGCCGAAGACCGGCATCGAAGACACATGGAACGCCTACGCGTATCTGATGAAATATGGATTGTCGCTGAACTACTGGAACGAATATGTATTCCAAGGGTACGCGAACCATCGGCACGATATGATCATGTTGGCCGGTTTCCCGGACATGCCGCTCAGCCGACCGCACTCCCGGGAAAGCGAAGCTCGGAAGGAAGACGGCATGCCGGCGCAAGTCGGACCGGACAATGGCAACACCCCGGTACAGCGACAGAAGATGGGCAGGAACGACCCGTGTCCATGCGGTAGCGGGAAGAAGTACAAGAAATCTTGCGGCGCCAGGTAGTTACTGTTCCTGTTCTCCAAACATTTTCACAAGCTGCCGCTTGACGACCGTAAATGCTCTGGAATTGGTGTAGTCTTCCGAGAGAGCATAGACCGCATCCATGACTCCACACAAATTCTGAATGGTTTCCTCCAGGTCCGCTACAACTACGGGGCCATATTTGTCCGAGCATCCCTGGCCGTGACCCGAATGGAATGCGACGATGTAGACCTGCCGTTCCCCGCATCCATGATCAACAGACAAGGTCGGCGGATACCCCTGAAAGGCGGCATGGGATTGGATGCCGCGGATTTTCCTGAGGCTGAAATCCATAGGAAAGTGGATGTAATAGTCCACTTCAATCATATACTCGCAGAATCCGCAGTTGACCGTGACGCGGCAGAAACATGGGGACTCGCCAATCATCGCCTGGTCAAACCGATTCTCAACCAGAAACAGAAACGAGCGCTTGGTGTCCATGTCCCACTTGTCCTGAATATCCGGTGTGTCGCTGCTCTTGCCGGCGGGGTCGGCCAGGCAGTTGGTTCCGGCAAAGGCTTTAACAATGCCGGGCCACACTTCCTCGATGATCATTCTGTCAATCTTGTGCCTGTGCTCCGGATTGGTCAGATACACACTCTTCGTGTCGGTCAGGGGTCCCGGCTCCTGATCCTGTAGTACTCTCTCAAGCTCTCGGAAGTGCCAGGAGTCTCTGTTTGGTATCGAAATCATTGCGTTGTCCTCCATTTGTTCTGTCTGTCGTGACCCCGCTATTGTTCAGAAAACGTGCGGTAACTCAAGTCCGCACACAAACCGTGGAGGTGAAGCGTGAAGACAACAACAAGAGAGATGATCAGGTTGGCAATCGAGGATGACGACACCATACCGGAGAAAACCATCCAAGCCGTATGGGACGCGATTGATGGCCGGTCACCGGTGGAGAAACCCCGTCAGGTCAAAATAGTCAGCCGTGATCTGACGGCCCCGGTCTTGGCACAATTCTGAGTGATTCGAGGCGTGTTGCGGACGCTGGCACCGGAAATCTCGTCCGCGGAATCCC
>SPBP01000010.1 GCA_004525935.1 Lentisphaerales bacterium
AATGAATCGGGGGTAACATTCAGGATCCCCATAACCAGCGGCCGAAGTCCGCACTCAAGCAAATGATCCCGACAACGCCACTTCACTGCAGAAGGCACTGTGCCGCCACTCATTACTGGTCCCCGGCCGGGCAATCCTCTGCAACGGGCCCTGCAACACCGTCCCGCACAACAGAATCCTGAGCCTGTTCGGTCTGCTCTGCCTTTCCGTCCCGCTCCTTCTCCATCTTCCTCTCAGCACGTTCGGATTCAGACAGTATGCGGCCAAACTCGGTGATCTCTGCAACATCCGTTGCGTCAAGTGTCTCGCGCTCAATCAGAAACCCGGCAAGCAGTTCCATCGTCTCTCTCTTCCTGGTCAGAATATCTTTCGCTCTTTGATAGGCTTCCTTCAAAAGATCCGAGACCTCCTCGTCGATCCTCGTTGCCGTGTTTTCGCTGTAATCTTGCTTGCGGGTCACTTCCCTGCCCAGGAACATCAGTTCGTCGTTCTGGCCGAACGTCTGTGGACCGAGCGTCTCGCTCATTCCCCACGAGCACACCATCAGCCTTGCGATCCTGGTGGCCTCCTTGAGATCGCTGCTCGCACCAGACGAAATATCTCCGAAAACAATCTCCTCAGCTACCCGCCCTCCCATGCAGCTGGCAAGGATGCCCTTAAGCTTAATCTTGCCCTCGATGAAGCGGTCTTTTTCAGGCAGTTGCATGGTTGCCCCCAGGTAAGAGCTGCCGCGCGGAATTATCGTAATCTTGTGAAGCGGCTCACTTTCTTCAACGTTGAGACCGACGATTGCATGACCGGCCTCATGATGGGCGGTTATCTTCTTTTCGTTCTCGTCCAACACGCGGCTTCTCCGCTCCCTGCCCCACCGGACCTTGTCCCGCGCCTCTTCCAGGTCGGTCATCTCGACTGCTACCTTGCCCATCTTCGCCGCCACCAAGGCTGCCTCGTTCAAAAGGGTCTCGAGATCTGCGCCGGAAAATCCCGGGGTGCCGCGTGCAATACCGCGGAACTCCACGTCCTCGCCAATCTTGATCTTCTTGGCATGCATCTTCAGGATGGCCTCCCGCCCATCGAGCATGGGAAGGTCTATGACAATTTGACGGTCGAACCGGCCAGGCCTCAGCAGTGCCGGATCGAGAACATCGGGCCGGTTGGTCGCCGCGATAATGATCACGCCTTCGGAAGTCTCAAATCCGTCCATTTCCACAAGCAACGCGTTGAGGGTCTGCTCCCGCTCGTCGTGTCCGCCCCCTATGCCGGAGAAACGGCTTCTACCAACAGCATCGATTTCGTCGATGAATATGAGGCATGGCGCGTTCTTCTTCCCCTGCTCAAACATGTCCCTTACACGCGAAGCCCCGACTCCCACAAACATTTCCACGAAATCAGATCCGCTGATGCTGAAGAATGGCACTTCCGCCTGGCCCGCGATGGCCTTGGCCAGAAGTGTCTTTCCGGTTCCCGGTGGCCCCATGAGAAGTACTCCCTTCGGAATACGCCCTCCGAGTTTCTGGAATCGCTTCGGATCCTTGAGAAATGCGATTATCTCCTGCACTTCCTCCTTGGCTTCATCGATGCCTCCCACGTTCTCAAAGGTAATCCTGTTCCTGTCTCGCGAAAGCAGTTTCGCCCGACTGCGGCCAAAGCCCATAACCCCGTGCCCTGCCGAGCGCATCTGTCGAATGAAGAGGAAGTATAGAATCGCGAAAAGAAACAGCACCGGTACAATGCCCGAGAGCAGGTCCCAGATGAGCGGGCTTGGCTGAACGTTCTTATACCTGACTTCGTTCTCTCTAAGCAATGCCTGAACTTCGTCGCCTTCGTTGATGTTAACCCGGACCTTCATGCTCTGGCCGGTCGCCGCTCCTTCAACCCCCATGATATCGCAGCGAACGTGCATTCTCCCTGACACTTCGGAGACTATTTCACAATCGCCTACCCGCTTCTCTTTCACAAAATCAATGAAATCAGGGTGGTATGGAATGTCCTCACGGCCCTGCTTTGCCCTGGTCCAGACCTGAAATATGGTCAGTACGCCCACAAAGAGAAGTATCCATATCACGAGGCCACGCAGGGGAGAAACAGGATGGCCCTGGGCATCCTTCTGCTTTTCGCCGCCGGACGGCGCCTGCTTGCCGTCCCTGTTCAATTCGTTGTCTGCCATGTGTTCCCGTCCCCACCCGCCGTTCCATCTAAACTACTGCACTTCAATATGATTGGCAAATATTATCGGATGCGCTCAACCGCCAGTTGCAGTGCCGGCACATGGTTGTCGCTTACTTCACAGCCAGAGGCAATTCGGTATCCGGGCAACCAGATGATGTCGGAGCCGCACTCAAAAAGAGGCACCAGTCCGCGTTGTTCGCCAGGCACCTTTGCGTCGACGAGGATATCCTGTATCTTCCGAGATCCTTTGAGACCAAGCGGCCTCATTCTGTCCCCCTTCCGCCATGACCGCACGAAGACACCCTTTCGTCCAATGGCGGCCAAGCTGACGGACGCTTTGGAAGGCAGGCTGCCGGCGCCCGCCGGTCGCTCCCTTATAATGCCCGGGCGGAGGCTGGCAACAATCCTGAGTCCGGCGTCCGTCACGATGGTCTCTCCTGGAATCTTCACCCGCAAACGCCGAAAGCGGGCGGGTGTCCCCTTCCCCCCGGACTTCAGTGAGAGAACATCATACTGCCGCACAGCGCGAAGCAAGCCAGGAACTTGAACGGCCCCGGTCGTTCGCCGGCTGTTGCAGACTAATGCATCTACCCTTTCAACGGCACTGAAATCTATGCTGTCCGGGTCCATACCCGCGCCGGCAAGCCACAGCCTTATCACCCGACGTCTCGCCGCTACGCCATGCTTTCCGAGAAGAGGAACAGAAATCGACTGCTTCTTCCGAGGACTGCGGCATTCTTCAAGTAATGTACGGGCAATCACATCCAGCCAGGCGTCTTCCTCGCGACTTACATTCGCCGTCTTGATAAGCGCCGTCACAATACGCGGCTTAAGCTTCTCTTCAAGAAACGGCAGGACGTCCCGTCTTACACGATTCCTCAAAAACGCCGGATTCCGGTTCGACTCGTCTTCGCGCCACGCGATCTCCCCGGACTCCAGGTAGCACCTGAGTTCTGCCCTGCGGGTATCCAGCAACGGTCTTACGACGACTGTTCCCATGATTCCAATTCTGTAGCGAATACCTGTCAGCCCTCCCGGGCCCGCGCCGCGGGCAAGTTTCAGGAGAACCGTCTCAGCTTGGTCATCCGCCGTGTGCGCAGTAGCAGTCAGGTCGGCACCGACTCGTTTCGCGGTGCGCGAGAGAAATCTGTATCTTGCTTCGCGGGCAGCCATTTCAAGAGAAACACCCGAGACTCGAGCGCAGCGTGGAACATCGCTGTGTCCACAAATGCACCGCAGTTTTAGACCGCGCGCAAGATGCTTCACAAAAGACTCATCCGTGCGGGCTGTTGCACCGCGAATACCGTGATTGAGATGGGCAAGGGTAAGACGAATCCGAAGGGTACGTGCAAGCGCGTTAAGAATGTGCAGCAGTCCCACTGAATCTGCACCACCGGACACAGCCACCAGTACATGTTGCCCCGGCCGAATCAGTTCGTGCTGTCTGATAGTAGTTCGCACCCGGGAGATCGCATTCATACCACTACGTTCCCGATGGGCTGCTGGACACGCCCTCTGCGGGCGGGGGCGTCAATTTTGAGATATTGTCCATGTACGGCACGATCGCCGGAGGCAATTCGACCGACCCGTCGGCCTGCTGGTAGTTCTCGAGAATAGCAACCACCAGCCGGGCAAGCGCCACACCTGAGCCGTTCAAAGTATGAACGAAATCCGGCTTTCCACCGGAGGGGCGGTACCTGATTGACGCTCGCCTCGCCTGGAATGCCTCGAAGTTACTGCACGACGACACTTCCAGCCAGGCATTCCGACCGGGCGCCCATACCTCGATGTCGTAACATTTTGCTGCAGCGAAACTCATGTCCCCGGCGCACAGTAGAAGCACGCGATACGACAGACCGAGCTTCTGCAGCACAGCCTCGGCATTCTGCAGAAGTCTTTCAAGCTCGTCGTAAGACGACTCCGGTTCAACAAACTTGACCATCTCGACTTTGTCGAACTGGTGCACGCGAAGCAGGCCCCGTGTCTCTTTGCCAGCCGCTCCTGCTTCGCGCCGGAAACAGGGCGTGTAGGCAGTGAAACACACCGGAAGCGGCTGTTCGATGATTTCTTCGCGGAAGTAGTTCGTCACCGGGACCTCGGCCGTCGGAATCAGGTAGAACCCATCCTGTGTTCGATACATGTCGTCCGCCAGCTTGGGAAGCTGCCCGGTGCCGGTCATGGATTTCTCGTTGCACAAGAACGGCGGAGACATCTCGGTGTAGCCGTGTTCTCTTGTGTGCAGGTCCAGCATGAATCCTATGAGTGCCCTTTCAAGCCGGGCACCGAGACCCAGGTACAGGGGGAAACCTGCGCCGGTCATGCGGGTCGCCCGTGCGAAATCGAGTATCCCCAGTCGCTCGCCAATCTCAACGTGATCGGAAGGCTTGAACTGGAATTCCCGCTTCTCGCCTACTTCCCGCACTACAACGTTACTGCCGGCATCCAGGCCCGGTGGCACAGAAGAATGTGGAATATTCGGAACAAGCATGAGCAGCTCCGCGAGACTCAGCTCAACCTGCCGAATCTGCTCGTCCAGTTCCTTGATCTGATCGCCAAGCGCACGCATGTCCGCCCGGCTGGAACTCGCGTCTTCACCTTTCTTGACAAGAGCCCCGATCTCCTTTGATACCTTGTTTCTGCGGCTCTTCAGCGCCTCGACCTCAGACAGCAGACCCCGCCGGTTCTTATCAGCCTCGAGAATGGCGTCAATGTCCGCACCGATTCCGCGCGTTGCCAGAGCGTCTCTAACTTCCCCTTCACGCTCTCGAATAGTCTTGATATCCAACATGGCCGTCTCCAGAATTGCGATTCGAGTGGTATACTAGCCGATGCCTCAAGATTGCAAAAGCAGAAAACCCTGATGTCGCGGCATTCCGCCACGTGATGGGCTGCAACTGGCCCCGGGCCAGCCCCGATCCTGTCTTGAGGCTGGCTCTAACAAATTCCGAGCCGGAGACGTCTACAGACACGGAGGTGAACATGCTCAAGTACGCGATTGTTGTGATTCTTGCCCTGCAGGTCGCAATGCCAGCCATAGCCCACGAGACCGATATCGCGGCCCGTGAACGAAATAGGGCCATAGTCAATGCCGCCTACGAGGAGAAACTGCGCACGTGCGGCGATGACCCGAACATGCTGATCCTCCCGGGACTCGTTGCAGATAGCACCGGCAAAACCGTCAGAATCACGTGCGAGGCAACCGGGATGAAGAAGACGGATCCGGCCGAATTCCTTGTCATTGCCGAGAACAGTGATCATGACTACGAGGCGTTTGCTGTGTCCCTGGCAAAGCCAAGCGACATTCACAAGGCGCTTGAGTTCATCGGAATCAAGCCAGGCTCTCCGGCCAACGCCGATAAGCTTCGTTTCTGGCCAAAGGGGGAACGCGTGATTATCACTTTCGAATGGGACATGCCCGAAAATGGTGACGCAGATACACCCTCAGAGCGCCGGCGTGCGCGCGCCGAGTCACTCATGATGGACAAAGAAACGGGAACAACCCTGCCGGAAGACGGCTTTGTCTTCGTCGGATCGGCCTGGCTCGACGATCCCGATCATCCCGGGAAACGGTTCTACGCGGCCGACCGGCTGGGACCGAATGCAATTGTATCTCACTACAACGATCACGAAACAGTACTGGATGTACCGCGCCAGGCACCGCAGGGCCAGGTCTATGGACGTCAGGTGCCGTCTGATGCATATACTTTCACGAACGCAGGCCAGATAATTGAAGTGCTCCTTGAGCCTGAGTACAGGGACGGCCGTCAACGAGTCGCGGACATCAGGCTGAAGATCGCACCTGCACCGGGCAGGGAAGACACGGCCTCGACCATTGCCGATGTCGCCTTTGAACTCATTGAGGGTGAATCCACCGTTCTCGCCGGCGGGAATGATCTCAAAGACATGCTGGCCGTATTCGAACGCCTGGCATCGGACGGCCGCGATCCGTTTGTAACCCTGGACCTGGACCCCCGCCTCAAGTTGAAAGTTGCCAAGGATCTCTCCCTGTTCCTGAGGTCTATTGATCGTATCGGGGGGATACGCATAGAGCCGCCGCCCGCCGGCCAATTGTATTACAAGTCATTCTCGCCTGGCGAAGCGCTTCGCGACAGGGCCAACGCTGTTGTACACCCGTGGGAACTGAGGCTGATGCAAGACAACGACAAAATCACCGGCACACTGACCTTCGTTGACGACGTCCTGAACGAGCAGACGGGAGAGGTAACTCTGCAGGTAACCGATTATCCCGCCTCGACCCTCGAGGAAATAGGCCGCGTGCTTGAAATGAAGGACAAGTTTGATCGACCCCTCGGCCTTATCGTCGCCGTCGTGTTCGCACCGGCAGACATGGAATACCGGGCACTCATGACATACGTCGGGAAAGTGTTGGAGACCCGCCCCACCGTATGGGTATTCGCCGAAGAGTAATGCCCGGTGGGACCGTGTGTGGGTGTGTGGGTTCAGGTGTTCAGCGTTCAGGTTTCAGGTGTCAGCCGTAGAGGATCGAAGCATGAATCGTCCTCGTCCTCGGAAGTTCAGGCCGGTTGTAGGACGATCGTTCAGCGTCCAGAAACGCCAGATGTCAGGTTCCATTTCCTTGTCGCAAGCTTCGTAGCGAACTTTGTCGATCAGTTACTGCTGAACAGTTCCTGGTTATTCGTTCCTTGTTCCTGGTTGCCCACCTGTCCAATAATCTTTCTCCCACATAGGGTCTCACATACATGCAGTTCTCTGCGCCTCCGCGGGAGGTAATTCCTCTCTCACACACCCACACACGTATCCCCTGGGCCGGCGTTACATCCTGCCAAATCTTCTTCGAAGTTCATCAAATGAAGTGAAGATAAGGGTGTGTCGTCCGTGCGGACAGGTATACGGCATGTCCGTCTGCACCAGGTCGACGACCAATCTCTCTATTTCCTCGAGGCTCATTCTGTCTCGCGCCCTTACGGATGCCTTACACGCGGCCTGGGCAACCGCTTCCTCGCGCCACATCTCGTGGCCCCTTCTCGATCCTCCCTGTTCCAGACTGGTAGAGATGTCAATCAGCAGGGAACGAGGTGACGTGCCGGAAAAGCAACCTGGCAGTGAATCCACCACGAATGAATCTCCCCCGAACTCGGCAACACCGAAGCCCATCGCTTTTATGAGAGGCAGGTTCTTCCGTAGGCGCAAAGCATCCTCAGGGCTCAAGTCAACGGTTTCCGGCAGAAGAAGGCCCTGGCTTTCAACTTCCCCTTCGGACACCTGTGCCATGTAGCGTTCGAACATTACACGTTCATGTGCCGCGTGCGGATCCATTACAACAAAACCATCCTCGGTTTCCAGGAACACGTAGAGGCCACCCACCTGCCCCAGAACTCGACACCATGTCCACGGGGTCCCGGCATCACGGGAAGGCGGCGGCTCCGTAATCGTCTTCGAACTTTCGCTCGCCCCTGCACCGCTCATATCCTTCATGCGCGGATACCGGAATGTCCGCGAGAGCGGCAGATCATCTATCTTGAACTTCGCTTGCATCCCCGGGCCTCCGGTGGCACCGGGCTCGACCGAGGCATCGTTCCGCCGCGCATTCGCAATCGACTCCGGTCCTGCATAGCGCCCCGCCGTTCCCCCCGCTGACAGAGCTGATCGAATGGCGCCAATAACCGCGTCACGCACCTCTGAGGATCGCCGAAAGCGCACCTCGCGCTTCGTCGGATGTACATTGACGTCAACGAGTGCCGGATCCATTGTGAGGAAGAGAAACACAGACGGATACCTGCCCCCCGGCAACAGGGAACGGTATCCTTCACTGACCGCATAGCTCAGCACGGGGCATGTTGCCGGCCTCTTGTTTACAAAGATAAATATCTCGTTTCTGTCCGCGCGATTCTCGGTTGGAATGCCGGCAAATCCCTCAATCCGAACATCGCCACTGGAAAACTCCAGTCTGCGGAAGCTCTTGAGATACCCGCTGCCGAACAATTCACCAATGCGATCCCCTAGAGAGGCATTCCCGGCAAGCCGGTAGAGTTCTCTACCGTCAATGGCCAGACTCATGCCTATAGACGGATTGGCAATCGCCTGGACCAGGAAGACCTGCCGGATATGGTGCGATTCTGTTCGCTCGGACCGGAGAAACTTCCTCCTCGCCGGAACATTAAAGAAGACATCTCTGACCTCCACCCTGGTTCCCCTGGGGTGACCCGCATCCTTCACGTCGACCATCTTGCCGCCTGACATCCTGATTTCCGTGCCGCCCTCTCCCTCGTCTGCGCATGTAGTCAATTTGAACCTGGAAACCGACGTGATTGCTGCAAGAGCCTCGCCGCGAAATCCCATGGAGCTCACGGTTTCTATGTCGTGCACGTCCCGGATCTTGCTGGTTGCGTGTCGTTCTATCGCCAGCAGCGCGTTATCCCCGTCCATCCCGCATCCGTTGTCCGACACCATCACAAGTTTACGGCCTCCGGAAACCACCTCGATATCGACCTGGGTGGCATCTGCGTCGACGGAGTTCTCGATCAGTTCCTTCAACAGCGAACCGGGCCGTTCAACGACCTCACCTGCTGATATCTTGCTGGCAATCTCGTCAGAGAGAACGCGGATTTGTTGCTTACCGATCATAACGAGCCCTTAGCCTGTGCTCCGACGATAGTTTCGACAGTGGCGCGTGTGCCGACTCCGACACATCAGCATGACGATTCTGGCAAATGACGGGTTCGAAGGCAATGTCGCCGTGGCTTCAGAAGCGATACATGAAAGCGAGATCCTACGAATCCGGGACTTTACGGCCGGTTATGTGGGTCTCAACAATGTTGATAAGGTCCATGAGCTGATAAGGCTTTGGCAGAAACGCCACCGCACCTTCGTCTAAGCATCCACTGACTTCATCGTCCATCGAATAACCCGAGGCAAGGATCACCCGCACGCCCGCGTTGATCTTCTTCATTTCACGGAACGCAGTCATGCCGTCCATGTTGGGCATGACCATATCGCTAATCACAAGATCCACATCTTCGTGGTTGTCGCGGTAGAACTGAACGCCATCCGCCCCGTCAACACATGCGGAGACTTTGTAGCCCATCCGGTTAAGGGCTTTGACTGCAAAGCGACGGACGAGTTCGTCGTCGTCAATTAGCACGACATGCCCCTTAGTCCCGACTGATGCCGTCCCGTCAATCACGCGCGTATCTCCGTTTTCGGGCAATGGAAACCACGTATCAGACTATATACGTGGCGACGGCCTTTGACAAGTCCCCTACCCAGAAAGGTTTGGACAGGAAGTCCAGAGCCCCCTCGTGCAGGCATTCAGCAGCAGCACTTTCGGCAGAAAAGCCTGAAACTACGATAACTCTTACGAGCGGGTTGATCTTCTTCATTTCACGAAAAACCGTCCGCCCATCAACGTTGGGCATGATCAGATCCAGGATAACCAGGTCGACCTCGCCGCTGTGCTGCCTGTAGAAATCTATCGCCTCGGCACCATCAGCGCACATGGAAACACGGTATCCCAACTTGCGCAGGGCGCGCGATGCCAGGGCCCTGATGCCCTCCTCGTCGTCCACAAGCATGACATGGCCCTTGCCGCGAATCATGCCCTCCTCCGACTTAATTGGCGACGCTGCCACCTTCTTGGCTGCCCCGACAGTAGGCAGGAACAGCGTGAACAGGGTTCCCTTTCCCGGCTCGCTTTCAACAGAAACGCTGCCGTGATGGTTCTTTACACATCCATAAACGGCGGCCAGTCCTAACCCCGTGCCTTTCCCGGTCTGCTTTGTTGAGAAGAACGGCTCAAATATGCGCTTCATGACAGTGGCATCAATGCCCGTTCCCGTATCGGACACTTTGACCTGGAGATACTCACCCGGCGAGATGTCGTGCCCAAACTTCCTGCACATGTCCTTATCTACCATGATCATCGACGTGGCAAACGTTAATGTCCCGCCACTGGGCATTGCGTCCCTGGCATTGACCGCCAGGTTGAGCAATGCGCCGTGTAATTGCGTTGGATCGCCCATGATCATCGGTCGATCGGCTTGCAGGTCCTGCCGAATATCTATGAGCTTGTCGATGCTGTGATGCAGCAGACTTACGACCTCGCGAATTGACTCGTGAATGTCGACGGCAACAACCTGATACTTTCCTTTTCGTGCATACGCCAGAAGTTGCTTTGTTAATTCGCTTGCCCGCTTCGTCGCCTTGACAACCTCTTCCAGCATTTCCGAAGCGTCCTCGCTCATGCCGTCTTCCATCAAAAGCAGTTGCGCATTGCCCTGAATAGAGGTCATGATGTTATTGAAGTCGTGCGCCACGCCACCGGCAAGTTGTCCCATCGCCTCGAGCTTCTGCGACTGCCTGATTTGCTCATCGAGCCGCTGTCTTTCCTCTTCCGCCAGATGCTTCTGAGTGATATCAGAGAACATTACGATCACGCGTCCGTCACCCAGCGGACGAGCCTGAATGTCAACATGCTTGATCTCGCCGTCAGATGCCGCGATTCTCATCGCAAACGGCTCGGAGTCGGGAAAATCTTCCTGGACCATCGTTTGCCATTTATGCCAGATCCTGTCGCGGTACGCGGCATCCGGCAGGGCTCGCTCAACGACCGCTTCAACCGCTGCAATGTCTTCCGCGGAATACCCGCTGATCTCTGTAACTGCGCGATTAGTGTAGAGTATTTCGGTGCCCGCGCCCTGCCCTCCCAGTACCAACACGCCATGAGGGGCGTTCTTCAGCAGCGAGATCAAGCCGTTCTTCTCCGATCGAAGATTCCCCTCGTTCTGGAGCCGGCTTTCCAACTCGGATTCCAAGCCGTTGACCTGCGCCATCATCTCGGCCATTCGGGTCTTGTTGCGCGAGACAACCATCAGCAGAAGAAGGAGCATGGCAGCCAAACCGACCGCCGCAACTATAAGTAACACCAGTTTGCCGGGGTCGATGAAGTGTCTTCTGCGCGACTCAAGCCATTTGTCCTGAAGCCTTGCGAACTGACCCGAAGACATCACCTTGCTCAATCCCTCGTTCAGGCTATCAAGCAGTTCTTTGTTGCCGGTTCTCACCGCAAGACCATACTCGGCACGAAACAGCGGCTCCCCCACAGCTTCAATGCCGGGTATCCCGCTTTCAGCGACTATGTTGTTCGCCATTCGTCTGGGAAGCAGTGCGCTGTCATAGCCCTGGTGTGACAAGAGATGCAACGCATCTGTCACAGTATCGACGGGAACAATCCGGTTCTCACCATGCTTTGCCGCGAGATAGTCTTGCGCCGGCGAACCGCGCCGCACCAGGATCGACCTGCCCCTCGAGTTTTCGAGTGACCTGAATCCGGACCCGGTTCGGACAAAGAGTACATAGTCGATGAACATGTGAGGTTTGACGAAATCAGCGTCAACCGGAATCCCCTTCACGTTGGCCAGTCCCGTCAGAATGTCTATCCGGTCCTCGGCAAGGCCTCTTCTTACTTCATCCCACGGGCCAAGTTCGATACTCACCTCCAGACCCGCTTGTCTTGCTACAGCCGTTAGAATCTCCACATTGAAACCCAGCACGCGGGAATCTTCATCAAGGTATTCATATGGCCGATACTTGTAGTCGCCGCCCGCTATCAAGACGCTGCGATGTGCCGGCCCGGCCGCTGCCGTGTGCGCAGTCGTCCCCTGTGCAAAACATATCCCGGCCGCAAATACACACAATGCGGCACAAATGTATACAACGGCTGATCCCGATCTGGCAGTGAAGGTCTTCATATGAGCATGAGAGTAAATTCAAAACAATTTCGCAGGATTATAGTGCGGTGCAGCTTGCGGCGCAACCCGCAATCACGGGTCCGTAGCGGACAAAGAAAACGGGCGCCATGTTCATACATGACGCCCGTCAAATCAGCTCACAACGCCCTGCTAGAGCGCCATGTCAATCGCCAGGTCCTTCGCATCCTTTGCATCTTCTGCCTTGTTCGCGGCCTCCTCAACCCTGGCGTAAGTAGGAAGGTACCTGTAGTACACTTCCAGACACAGACAGGCCATGGTCGTGTCATAGACATCGCAGGCTTGATGCGTTGTTCCGCTTGCCCAGTGACCGTCATCAGCCTGGTTCTCAATGAGCATCGGCAGCATCGCCTTGTTCCATTTGGTCCACATGGCACCGCCGTGCTGGAACTTGGCCTGGGTCATGTAATACCAGCCATACGTGCCGAAGTCGTCTCCCTGCCAAGCCGGTGTCCTGTCGGCATATGCCTGCAACGACGATACCACCGCGCCGTCCTGGGCATGACCGATCAGCTGGAGGCAAAGCGCCCCGGCACCCGTCAATGTCGGCCTGTTGCCCACGCCGTCGTAGCCGAACCCGCCACCTGCCTGAGCAAAGCTCTTGACGCCAGCAACGCTCTTCTCAATGGCTTCCTCGAGCCCATCGACATAAATACCTGCCAGCTTGGCCGCCTTGAGGGCCTGCACCTGCCAGCTCGTGACCGACATATCCCGGCGCCCTGCATCGTTGTAATCGTAGTTCCAAGCGCCGCCGGCCTGCTGGCCACCGGTGATAACCTTGACTGCTTTGATGACCGGGTCCTTGAGCATGACCATCTTGGTCATACCATAGGACTCCGCAAGCGCATACGTTGCAATAGCATGGCCGTAGACGTAGTGATCGCCCGCTTCCTTGAATCGGCCATCTTCGCCCTGGGCATACAGGAGGTATCTGATCGCGTTCTCAACCGTCCGCCCGAATTCGGGTGATGCCGGCGTTTCACCGTGTGCCATGTAGCACAACAGTGCCAGCCCACACATCGCCGTTTTTGACGGTCCGGCCCACGACCCATCCTCCAACTGATTTGCCTTCAGCCATCGCAGGGCCTTCAACACCGCAGTAAGCCTGCCTCCTCCGCCGTGCTTGCCGACCGCGGCCGCTCGACCACCGCCTGTACGTGCACCATAAAGACCCCTGAGGACCATCGGGCTCGTAATGATGTCCACCGCCTGGGCAACCAGGTCATCCGTTGATTCATCACCAAACGACGGGGCCTCGTTAACAATGGTCGTCACATCGGCATCCTGAAGCTGATGGCTCGGGTCCATCGATACCACCTCTTCGACCGGCTCGGGCTCGGGAAGATCGTCCTCAATGATCTCTTCGAGTTCCTCGGTCTCGGGGTCAACCATCACCACGTCCAACGTCGGCGGCGCAAGATTGCGGCTAATGCCAACAAAGAGCAGCAGCAGCAGGAGTACGGCTACGCACACGGCAGTTGATACGCTGGACGAACTGAAGAACCTCTGCATTTCGAACACGGCCCATTTATATTCGCCGGAATCTTTCGGAGCTTTCAGCCCCGCAAATACCTTCCGCCATTTCTCACGCCACGACTCTTCTCCGATCTCGATCTGTTGCATCTGATAATCTTCCAGCATGATCCCTTCCTCCTTGTTGGCACACACCTAACCTGATAATCGACGTTCTATACCTTAAACGCTACGCACGCGACATTTCTTAGCTACCCGGCAAATATCTTCACATGTGGGGTTGCGGCCATAGTGCCTTACCATCCCAACGCCAACGAAACGAACGACCTAAGTGGCTCTACCAACACGCATTGTGGCTATCCGCCGGACAGGACCGCCTTCACCTGGGCCGATTCGGCCACCAGCGGACGCATCAGAAAGAAAGGCCGCCGATGATGCGCAATCAGCTGACGGTGAGAGGATCTGATCGCCGCATAAAAACGGCCTGATTACGAGCTGCCACGGGCAGGCGGCAGCGTGACAACCGAAAGGTTGACCAGGCCCACTTTGGCGCAGAGATCGAGAACCGCAACAAGGCTGTAGTGACTGGAGGCCTCCGCACATTGGATGAGAATTGTCTGCCTCGAACTCCGGCTCGCTATCTTTCTCAGGTTTTGCTCCATGACATCCAGCCGCGTCCGCATCTGGTTCAGCATGAACCTGTGATTCTTCAGGACCGTAATGCGAACCATGTCTTCTATCTGCTCCTCTGGACGCGCCTCGGGGTCCGGCGCGGGACGAAACACATCAAGGTGACCGATCACGTCTATCGGCCTGAGCGTAACAATGAAGAAGATGAGGAGCTGAAACACTACATCGATCATAGGCGTCATTGGCATCTCCGCCTCTTGATCACCGGTCTTTTCTCGGATCTTTCTCTTTCGTTTCCTTGCCATGGATCGACTCCCGCTACCTGCCGCCACCGCGATGCTCGGTGGCTGCGTGTTTCATTGCAGCAAACTTGATTCTGTATAAACCGACGCGCGCGCACGCATCCATCGCGCGCCTGATATACTTGTGAGTAGCGTGCACATCACCCCGGATAAGGATTGGTATGTTCGCGCCGGCTCGTCTGACAGTATTCTTGAGCACCATGTTCAGCCCTCTCAGATCATAGGGCGCACTGCCAATATAGTACCTGCCGCGACGATCGACCTGGACCGTTATTTGCCTGGGATCCTTCCTCGGTTCCTCGCGCGAATAGGGAGCTACCGGAAGTGTAATAGCCTCCAGAATGGATTCCTGATCCAGGTTGACCGTAACAATGAAGAATATGATGAGCTGGAACACGACGTCGATCATCGGCGTCATGTTGATTTCCGCTTCGTACTGTTTCTTGCGCTTCCTGGCCATACCGTCGCTCCCGTGTCTTACCTGAGTCGCGTACGACTATTCTTCAATGACCTCAACGTTTCTCAGATCCTTGATCAACTCCAGCGTAATGGCTTCCATTCTCAGGATGATTCTGTTCGCCTTGTTTCGGAATACGTAGAAAGCCGCTACCGCCGGGACGGCAATGGACAGGCCCGCCGCCGTGGTATAGAGCGCCTGCGAAATGCTGGCGGCCAGCACGCTGATTACGGCTGCACCCATTTCGGCCAGGTTTGCGAACGCCATGATCATGCCCTGGACCGTGCCGAGCAGACCAAGCATGGGAGCCAGACTGCCTACGACCGAGAGATATGCGATTCTCTGCATCAATGTCTCGCTCTCGAGGTCAGCCGAGACACCAACCGCTTCCTGAATGGTCTCAAACCCTTCCTCAACATGACTGAAACCGGCGGTCAGAATGTTCGCCATGGGACCCGGATCATCTTCACAACTGCTCAGTGCCTTGAGGATGTCGCCCTGCTCCATCGCCTCCGTCACCCGGTCGACAAGGCCCTGCGGCATAATCTTGGTGGGCCGCACGGTGATTGAGCAATCGACAATGAACCATACGCATGCAAACAAGGAGCCGAATATGGCTATCCAAAGGATAACGCCAAGGAATCCGCTGCCTACGACGACCTGCCAGAATCCAACGCTGCTGCCGCTAGAAGGTCCTTCAGTTTCTTCGATTATAGGAGCCGACGCATCGAGCTCAGGGCCCTGCGCCGATGCACTGTAAACACCCATTACTATCCCGGCAACAAGGAGTACCGACACCAGAAGAAGCCTCTTTCTCATTCGTCAACCTTCCCCTTTCTTCTCTTCTATTATTACTTGGTAATCAGTCTGACTCAGACAACTTTATCCACTACGACTCTGCTTAGAATACAAACTTCCAGGGAACTCGTCCACCAGTCTTTGTCTAAATTTGTCGGCACGAGGATCCGACATCGATTTCAGCGTCTGCCACGCCTTGAACAGGGCCTCCGCCTGAACACCTCTCACATCCTTGAACAGGATAATGACCCGAAAATAGCCATCGATAAGGGCGTCCGTCTTCTTCCCCTCGTCAACGTACAGGTCGCCACGAACAATGTGGGCCGTCGCAGCTACCGGCCGACTGCCGTTCTCAATTGCATCGGTCAATGCTTTCTTAAGTCTCGCCGACTGCCGGTTCTCAAGCAGGGCCTTCCAGAAAAAGCCCTGCAGCGCATCGGGCACCGTGGAGGTGACCCTCTCGTAGTCGTCGCAGACCTTCATAATACCGGCGGTATTGTTGTCCTTGAGATAAGTCGGGAACACCAGGAGATACGCCTGGACGTCCCATACGAGCATCTTGTACTGGAACGCAATATTCTCCATGCCCCTTGTCGCTTCAGGGCTTGGCGATCCGCCCCTGAATTCCCGGGCATACTTGTCAAAATCCGACGGCTTCGGAATCCTTAGGCCCTCGATGTCCTTCCGAGCGATTGGAACAGGAGTATTGCCTATCATGACGTAGTACTGGTCTGACGCGCCACGATATGTGATCTTTTCACATTTCTTCCACGGCTCCCCGAATTTCTTGTAGGCATATTCGTTCCTCTGCGCCCAGGCGGAAACCGCAACGGTCAACGCCGCGATAACGAGGATGCCGCATGTAATCCGACTACTCATGCGTCTACTGGTTTTCATGTGTATTTTCTCCCACCGCTCAATCCATGCCGGAATCCCCGGCCGGTCTTCTCAGTCTCCATTAAAGCAAGAAAGCCTATTCCTGCTCCTGATCATCGCCGTCCACCGCGACTTCATCGGTAGCCCGGGGCTCAGGTGATGCGCCACCATTCTTTCTGGCCTCTTCGATCCAAGCATTGGCTCTGTCTACATGCTTGCCGGCCGGGAACAGCTCCTTATACCGTTCTGCATACTCCATCACATCTGACCATCGACGAGCATCTATCTCTATGACCATCAGCTCTGGAAAAGCTTCTTCGACATATTGCTTCACTCCGGGCTTGGACACATCGGTCAGCACGAACAGACGGAACAGTGCCGCGTTGAGATCCTCACGGGCACGCTCGAGACCTTCCATGTCGTTATACGTCTCCGCCCCCTTGATCTTCAGTTTGTAGACTTTTACCGACTCCCACGCTATCTTGGCTTTCAACTCGTCCGCCTTGTCTTTCATGGGCGAATTGATGTCACGAGTGAACTTGTTCACCTTGTTGAGAGTCTTGATCGCCTCATTGAACAGATCGAAGCGGGCGCCTTTATCCTCCGTCTTTGCTCCGACTTCGGCATACGCATGGGCCAGCATGAAACATGCTTCGAGCGTATAGCCGCTCAAGGGGTACTTTTCGAGCAGCACCTTGAAGCTCTCGATCACGTCCGAGTACTTCTCGTCTGCGTAGTAGATCTTGCCCATGGCGAACAGGGAGTTCTCTATCACGCTCCGATCGGCAACGGGATCGGACGCCAGCTGGAGCGCCTGGGCATACAACTTTGCGGCAAGCTCGTTCTGTTTGTGCTCAAGCATCATGCCGGCAACATGAACAAACTGCCTGGCAGAGTATGCGTCGGGGTGGTCGAGCATGCCCATCACGGACTTCTTGGCCTCAGTAGCCATGCCCATCTCCATCAGCGCCTCGATGCGGAGGAAATGCATGCTGCGGGCCTCTTCGCTGTCGGGGTATTGGCGACCGAGCGCTTCGAACGTCTTCGTGGCTCCTTTACTGTCTTCCAGGACCATTTCCAGGATGCCTTTTCTCAGGAGCGCGCCGGGCGACATCTTTGACTGCGGGTATTTCTCGACAAACTCGCCGAAGAACTTGATGGCAGCAAGCTGGAAGTTCTTGACCACCCGTTCCGGCTCCTTGACCTGCGAACACGCGGCAGCCATGTTGAACAGCGTGGCTTCGAGAAGATCCTTGTTGCGCAGGATAACGGCGGGCTCCTCCTTCTTGGCATCGTCCTGTGAGCGGATCCAGTCGGCAACACGCCTGTATATTCTGACGGCCTCAGTCGGTTTGCCGGCCTTGGCAAGTGAATCCGCGATCCTGTATTCCGCGTATGCACGGGAGTAACCGGGCGGCGAAACCTTGACGAACTCACTGAGGGTCGCCAGTTCCTTTTCCCGTTCGTTCTTCTTGCCCCAGATATAGGCTATTCCGCTCAGGGCGGCGTCGTAGCCTTTGTGTTCCGGCTTCACCAACATGAAATACCCCAGCGCCTTGTCCAGGTCTCCCTGCTCGCGTATCCGGTTGGCACGGATGAGAACAACCGTGATCCATTTCGGATGGTTCGTAAAACTGTTTATGTAGTCCTCATAAAGCTGGGCGCTCGCAGGCGCATCGCCGGCATCATCCCTGGCCTTTGCCAGAGACAGAATCGTGTTGCCCGCCGCCTCGGCGTAGCGGCGATTCTTCCGATACCGTTCAATGATGAAACCCGAAACGCTCCGGGCAAAGTCTTCTTCGCCCTGTTCAGCATAGCATTGGGCCAGGTCACCCATTATCTGGATGGCGCCTTCCGAGAAGTTGGCAAAAACTGACAGTATATCCTCGTACCGCGTCACCGCCGATTCATAGTCCCGCGCAAGCATAAGCGTTCTTGCCTCGCGCACCTGGACCAGCATCGCGTCTTGGAGGCGCAGATCCTGGGGAACCCTGTAGATGATGTCGTGTCGGTCAAAGTAGTTGAAGATATCCTGCGCCTTGCGCCCGGCCTGGGGTGCCCACATCGTCGTCGGAAACCGCACAAACACATTGTAAAGATGCTGGGCCGCCTCCCGGAGCATCAGCATACCGTCTTTTTCCTGGCCCTTCTCGACCAGTTCCATGCCCGCTTCCATCTGTATGCTGCCGAGCAGGTACCGGCACTCGGCCATCGGAGTCAGCCTCATCATCTCCGGATCATTGAGTTTTTCGAGCTGCTGGTGAATCTGGGTCAGGATGGGGCGATAGTCGCGAATGATCTCCATGGCTTTCTCCGGCCCCTCCTCCAACAAGGCTATCTGCGCAATCACGACCACAGTCTTGCCGAACCAGATGCCCTGATCCTTCCACTGAACCTTCTCGGCATATTCCTTGGCCTTCAGTATGAACTCACC
Organism: Lentisphaerales bacterium; assembly: GCA_004525935.1. Lineage (GTDB taxonomy): Bacteria > Verrucomicrobiota > Kiritimatiellia > SPBP01 > SPBP01 > SPBP01. Next base: position 18,886 of record SPBP01000010.1, read on the forward strand.
CCTTTTCCCGCCCTCTGAGCCCATAGCGAGTTTCATGGCAAGTTGGGCCATCTCCGCCCATATCTGGAGCTCTTCGTCTGGGGTCGGCGCCGCCCTGAGCGCGTAACCGTAGGCGACTAAGGACTTCTCGTCTTCCATCATGAAGCGAAGCATCTGTGAATACTTGTAGGCGACAGACTTGTAGAATGCTTCCTGATCGTCCCCCGGACTGGTATATCTTCCGAAGAAATCGTCGTAAAGCTTCTGGCATTCCTTGTGCCGGCCAACCGCGTAGAAGGCATCCGCAGCATCCAGAGCAGATTGCCAGCTCTCAAAGGAACTCAGCGACATTTCGCCGAGTACGGCCTTGGCCTCGTCATACTTCTTCTGATAGATCAGGCTCTTGATTTCCAGGCCTATTACGCGTTCCCGCCCACCTGGAATCCTTGCGATCTTGTCCGTTACCTGCTTGGCGTAGTCGGGGAAGCCGAGACGAATAAGGCCCGAAACATAGTCGTGCTCTTCCTGTATCCGCTGTTCGGGAGTCTTCTGGGCAAAACACAACCCCGCTGCCTGCAACGTCAGTAACAGGCAAGCGCCTAATCTCACAGCAGAACGTGGCAGTGGCAGAAAACACCTTGGTAGCATGTTCAACTGTTTATCCGAAAGCCCGTGTATGGTCAACATAAAAACTCCCGGTGCGTTCCTGCGTGGCAAGTTGAAGATTGATCCGATCCCTGTTCTTACTACGTTTTCCGGGCTGAACTTCTTTGGGAGCTACGCTGATCGATGTTGTTTGGCATCAAAATACGAGTGTGCTAAGATCACCATGGTTGACAATGATGATCGGGCCGACTCACATGAATGCAATGAATCACTGCAGGTCCCAACGCCGAGCAGGCGGATTCACTCTTGTCGAAATAATGATCGTGGTCGGCAGCATCGGGCTCCTGTCAATGATGGCCGTGCCGGCCTTCATTCGCGCGCGTGACGAAAGCAAGGTGTCGCGTTTCATCAACGACATGCGCGTGGCTACCGAAGCCTTCCATCTCTACAACCTGGAGAACGGCGACTATCCGCCCGATGCTATGCACGGAGAAATGCCGGTGGGTATGGCGGGCTATCTGGCCAAGATGGATGTGAATGGCGATTCCAGCATTAGCATACCCGGTCTCCGCTCCGCAGCCAGCCATGAGGCAATTGAAGCTCCCAGAGATCGGCCGTAAACAACTGATAATGCCAACAATTTGACGAATTGTTTGCGGGACATGACCAAGAGGTCGCGACGAGAGGGCCTCGGCAATTGTTGGATTCCAGACCTCCTGACATAGGGGCATGACATTTTGTCCGCTTTTCACCGTTTTCTGACCTCGGCAACGTCGTAGCGCAGGATCAGGTTGGTGCCAGGAAACGTGGTCGCCGTCGCGTTCAGTTCACCGCAGAGCGTTGCGAGCACACGGGTGCGGTGCCGTGAACTCAGCGGTGCGACCAGAACCCGTAGTTCCGTCTCGCTCACCTCAATATCCGCCGCAGATGCGAGCGCCGACTGGACAAGCGTACGGCCCTCGTCCTCTGCGCGCTTGTAGTGTGGCGTGACCAGTCGAAAGAGGTCGCTCTCCACTTGATAGGCGACCATCTTCAGCAGACTGGTGAGGTGCATGC
>SPBP01000335.1 GCA_004525935.1 Lentisphaerales bacterium
GAGCAGCCGTGCCTATTACTACCGAACACCCCACGATTTGTTACCTCCTCGTGTCCCGGTTATGCTAGCCGTCTGAATCGGACAATTGACGGCAGGGGACTTTCACCCCATTAGTTGTCCAGCCTTGTCGGCTGTCCCCGCGCCAGCGACAATATCCTGGATTCATCTTGTTCGGCCTGCATGCTTGTCCACGAGCCGTCCGTTGGCAAAACGGTGGAGAACGCTGGACATCAGGGTCTGGTAAGGAATCCCATCCGCCACCGCGATCGTCTGGAGTTCTTCAAGGTCCTTGGATGAGACTCTGATGTTGACCCTTCGATCCTTCTTGAGTGTGTTCCGGGCATATTCCTGATGCCTCTTGATCTCACCCTTGAGGTCCTTGACGGATTTCCATTCGCCTCGCTCAACGGAGTCGAGAAGCTCTTGACCAGGATACTTTCTCTGGTTCGCATGCTCATAGACATCAAGAATGTCCGCACGCTCAGGTTCCGAGCGGAGCGAGGTAACATGCAGCGTGTTGTTCGCTGATCCTATTTTTCCGGTTCATGTGTGAAGCGATCCCGATTTGTCCAAAATGAGCAATGGGGGCAGTTCATCCCTTCCGGATAGTCTTCCCCCTCTTCGTGTGGGCAGCCAATTATCCGATCGGTTGCAACGACCTGCTTAACGTTGTGTTCCTTCAGGAATGCCTCAACTTCCTTACCGATCTTTTCGTCAGTTCGAACATCCGTTGTGCCGGACATCCATTTCCGAAAAGGACCGAGTTCGGCCGTAGCATTACGAAGTATCGCAACCACCATTTTGCTGGCGCGCTTATCATCCGGACCGTAGAAGGCCATGGTGGCGGCTGGAAACTGTGGTTTCTGTTGCTTCGTCTTCATCTTCTTTGCAGCGAACGATTCGCGTCACCGTCAAGAGTGAGCCGCAGCGCGGCTTACTCCTGTACGCGTGCAAGCGATTGTTGGCACATGGTCTTGCCGTTGGAATCGACATAGAGTGTGTCGGGGCAGATATCCTGCTCGTGGGGCCAGGTTACTGTCCCGTACTCGACTCTCGCCTGGCAAAAGTAGCGCGTGTCCTTAAGTTCTTTGAACACTCCAACCTCGAGCAATGGGGAACAATCGAACACTCCGGTCTCGCCATTCGTGAATACGAGCGTGAGTTTGTAATCGTCGCTGGCGTCAACACTCTTGACTCTTGGGTTCATGGTGCTACCTCAGTGGTTCAATCTTGTATGGTTGCTGCCCACTGGCAGCAAGCTCCCAGTCGGCAATGAGCTCGTCGCGATGGATTTCGATCCACGCTTGAACGAGTTTGATCTTGTTTGCCGGCAGAGAACCCTCCAATACCTCACCCTCTGGCAGCGAGATTACGGCTTCCATTTCCTGATATGTGACGTGAATGTGAGGCTTCTTGTGCCGTCGATTGTCGGCAAAGTACAAGTGGATGATCAGCCCGTAGAACATTGATATGACTGGCATGGTGTTTCCCCCATGGTCTTCTTTTCACACTCCTCTGATGATACACAACTGGATCGATTTCTGCAATTGTCTCTTGTGCCAACGGTTACTTTAACCGTCAAATTGAATTGCGCCGAAGGCGCGATTCAATTTGTACGGTTGAAAGTCTTGTTAGGCTGCTTTCTGATCTTTCAGCTCCCATCCAGGGAAAACAAGAACGGCAGGGTGGCACTTGAGTGCTCTTGCAAAGACTTTTGCTCGCTCGACGCCGAGACTGATTCTGTCGTTCTCGATCCCTGATATTGTGGACTGAGGGATGCCAGTGAGTTCTGCGAGCTCAGCTTGGCTGAGTTCCTGAAGCTCGCGCATAATACGTAATGATTCGCCAACAGACACCTCAATGGTCTTTTTTGCTTTTCTGTAATTGTTCATATTATTTCCTCCTATAATCATGAGGTGTTATGTCAATTACCTTCACATACAGTTTCTTGTCCTCAACTTTGTAGACAACTCTATATTGTATTCCTAATCTTGATGACCTGAACCCCCGCCACTCACCCTTGAGTGATTCATCATGAAACCCCTTTATGAATCTCAGACCTTCCGGGCCTGAGATAACAACAATGTCTTTCCATTTTTCGTACCGTTTCAGAACTTCCGATGGAATCTTCCGAAGCTTCTTGACCAGCGAATTGTGTTCGTATATCTCCCACATGTCAATAATGTACTATACCATATATGGTATGTCAAGGGGGTGTTGCTGATTATTTTCGCAAGCCTAACGTTGTGAATCAGCATCTGGCGCGCCAGCGACAGTATGCTGGATTCATCTTGTTCGGGGCTCCGTCAGCCGGGCTGCGATCTTCGCCGGATCTTGCCGGCAATCCAAGACAGCCCACACGTTGGCCGTTTCTCCTTCGATCTTGTAGTAGACGGCGAAGGGAAACCGTCTCGAGAGGAGACGGTTGTAGCCGAAGTGAGTGGAATGGACACCGGCATAGAGATGAAGGGAGTCGATGTCGGAAAAGAGGGAGTCCAGAAAGTACTCACCGAGACCCGAATCCTGGACCTCGTAGAACCGGAAGCCGTCAATCAGGTCTTGCTCGGCTTCGTCGAGAATCCGCACATTCATCGGGTCTGCTCGCGAATCCTGCGTTTCGCCTCAGTCCAGCCGACGAACTGGGATGAGCCCTCCCGAACGCGGTCCTCTCTGGCACGAAGGACGTCGGCATGCCAAGCCGGAGATGGCACATCCTCCGGGGTGCGTTGAAGGTCGCTCCAGATCTCTTCCAGCGCCTTGAGCTTGTCCACGGTGGTCATTGTATCCAGCGGTATAGCCAGTTGCATTTCCCGTCCTCCATCTGGCGGCAATACTACACGACCACCATCTGACGTGCAAGCTTCTGTTCCATCTTCTGCCCCCGAACGCTCACGCTGACGGTTCGTCTGGAGACGCGCTCGGCGCGGCTTCAGACGATACCTGTCGAGCGTGTTGTTCTGCAATCTGGGTTTTGTCGGTGATCTGGATCAAGGTGATGCCAGCAACCGACACGGCAAAGAGAAGGATCATCAATCCGAAGTCAGCGGGCACGTCCGAGAACCGCGTGCCGGAGACGACCTCCGACGCGAAGTTGGTGGCCATCAGCCCTGCGAAGAATCCGAAGAAGACGTAGGCAAGGGCGCTGCCCACCTGGCGGACCACGAACTGAAGCACAGAAGCCAGGGCACCGGACACGGCAAGAACGCATGTCGCACAGAAGAGGATCTCCATAAACTGGTCATCTGGTTCCGCAATGTGC
>SPBP01000299.1 GCA_004525935.1 Lentisphaerales bacterium
CGCTCAGATTGCTGGTCCCGAGGGGGTCCTGGAAGTCGGCAGTTGTGCCATTACTGAGGGCGAGCCGGGTGATTCGCTCTTCATTGTTCAGAGCGGAAGACTGCAGGTCGAAAAGGAAATCGGCGAGAATAGTACGAAGCGTCTGCAGGAGCTCGGGCCGGGAGATTTCTTCGGAGAGATGTCGTTTCTTAACAAGGCTCCGAGATCCGCCAGCGTGAGGGCCCTGACGATGTGCAGCTTGCTCGAGGTAAACGCGGAGAAGTTCGAGCGCTTGATTGCAGAGAATGCGCCTCTTGGTGTCAAGTTCATGCGGGGTATGGCACGTGAACTGACGTGGCGCTTGCGGGCCACAAACGAAGAGCTGAAGAAGTCGATAAGATGGGCGATTGAAGGGTGGACGCTTACGTAGAGTCAGCTCGGAGCGCGACACCGGCCACAGCGACTCAATATCCAACTTCCAGGGTTTCTCGTAATCGTCCTCGTCCTCAGTGAGGCACGCGAAGCGTGACGAAGGGTTCTCGTCCTCGAATGTCTAATCAGAGAGATTGGCGTGTAAGAGTACGTTTCCCTCTGGCCCATGAGACCCACACACCCACACACAGGCAGGCAGTTCCCCGCCACCTGTCCGCCGAAGGCGGATCCGCCTATGGCGGAAATTGTGCGGTTGACGACGAAAGCGCGGGCTGCTAGAATCCTAGCATGATAACGGCTGGTTCCATCCTCACTCTTTGCGCAGTGGCTGTAGTACTGCGGGCGCTTGGGGTGTATTCCCTGGTGTCCGTAGTAGGCGCCACGGTGGGATCCACGCCGCTAGGATAAGACAGCTCAAGCGGTTACGGCGATACCCACCGACGGAAGTACGGTGGGTTTTTTTATTGTCATGGCAGGTGCGCGTGGAGTAAAGGAAACGGCCTGCGTTGTTGAAAGGGTAAAGATGAGAAGTGGAGCAAAATGCATAATTGACAGTCTTGAACAGGCGGGGGTTACGACTATCTTCGGTCTGCCGGGTGGCACGGTACTCGACCTCTTTGCTGAGCTTTATCATTCCCCGATCAAGTTTGTGCTTTCGCGACATGAGCAGGGCGCAACGCACATGGCTGACGGTTATGCCAGGGCTACTGGACGACCGGGCTGCTGCATAGCGACATCGGGGCCGGGAGCCACGAACACAATAACCGGGCTGGCGACCGCGAACATGGACGGGGTGCCGCTGGTCTGTATTTGCGGGCAGGTTCCCTCCACCATGATAGGAAACGATGCTTTCCAGGAGGCGGACACGACAGGGATCAGTCGGGGTGTCACAAAGCATAACTATCTGGTCAAGAACGTGGACGACATCCCACGGGTGGTAGCTGAGGCGTTCTACGTGGCAACAAGTGGGAAGCCCGGCCCTGTATTGATCGATGTGCCGAAGGACGTGCAACAGGGCCAGACCAAGGTTGATCGGATGCCCGATGGTGTGCCGGCGATGCGCGGGTATCGGCCTGCCTCGACAGGACATCCGAAGCAGATCGTTAGACTTGCGGAGGCTATCAACAAGGCGAAACGGCCATTGTTCTATGTTGGCGGCGGTGTAATTGCCGGAAACGCTTCACAGGAGCTCATGGCGGTCGTCCGCAAAGCTCAGGTGCCGGTGACGACTACTCTCATGGGGCTGGGGAGTTTTCCAGAGACGGATCCACTGTCACTCAGAATGCTGGGGATGCACGGGAGCGTTGCTGCTAATCACGCTGTGACCGAGTGTGATCTTCTGGTGTCGATAGGTGCCAGGTTCGATGACCGGGTAACCGGGAAGATCTCGGAATTTGCCCCCGGTGCTACGGTTGCCCATGTGGACATAGACCCCTCGACTATATCCAAGAGTGTCGGGGTGGATATTCCGGTGGTCGGCGACGTCAAGCTTGTGCTTGCAGCATTGCTGGATCAGGTGGAGGCAAAAGAGAGGACCGACTGGCTCAAGACGATAGCCGAATGGCAACGCGATTTCCCGTTTGGCTACGAGACCAGCAGCGAAGAACTGCTGCCACAGTACGTTGTAGAGCAGATATACAGGGCAACGCAGGGCAAGGCGATCATCGTTACGGACGTGGGTCAGAATCAGATGTGGTCTGCGCAGTTCTTCAAGTACACAGCGCCGCGGACATTCCTGTCGTCCGGCGGGCTGGGCACGATGGGTTTCGGCTTGCCTGCGGCTATTGGTGCACAGATCGGGAAGCCGGACGATGTTGTGTTCAATATCTCCGGGGACGGCGGCGTTCAGATGAATTTCCAGGAACTGGTTGTTGCGGTTGAACACGAATTGCCGATCAACGTGGTCATTCTCAATAACGGATGCCTGGGCATGGTCAGGCAGTGGCAGGAGATGTTCTACAAGAAAGAATACTCCGGATCACAACTGGGGCAGAGCGGAAGAGGCGAGAACGAAGGTATTTCTAGTTCCAGGTCAGGATACCTCCCGGACTTTGTAGCTCTTGCAAAGGCGCATGGTGCAGAGGCGGAGAGAGTGAGCGCAAGGAGTGAAGTTGCCGATGCTATTCAGCGGGCAATCGGTTCGAAGCGGACAAACGTTATTGAGTTCATCGTAAAAGGAGATGCCAACGTGTATCCCATGGTTCCACCGGGAGCGTCGTTGACGGAAATGATTCACAGTATGTCATGAGCAGAGCAGTGCGGTGCAGCCTGATCTTATTCAGACGAGGGCCGACCGGTACTGAGACAGAAGAATGGAGCGAAGAACAATGAATCACGTGATCACGGCGCTTGTGGAAAACCAGCCGGGTGTCCTGGCAAGGGTTGTCGGGCTTATCTCGGGAAGAGGATTCAATATAGACAGCCTGAACGTCGCGCCGCAACCGGATGCGACGGCGTCCCTTATGACGATCCAGGTGCTTGGCGATGACCGTGTTCTGGAACAGGTAACGAAGCAGCTCAATAAGCTTGTTGACGTTGTCAAAGTGTCCGATCTGACGACGAAGAGCTTCATTGAGCGTGAGGTCGTGATGTTGAAAGTGGCCGTGCCTACAGCGAAAAGGGGAGAGCTTCGCGATCTGGTAGCGATAACGGGAGCTGAAATAGTTGCTGTCCAGGCCAAGTCGGTTGTCGTGAGCATGGTGGGCGACAGGAAGAAGCTGGCTGAGTTCGTGGAACTGCTTAAGCAGTTCACGATCCTGGAGATGTCGCGCAGCGGGGTCATAGCGGTCAGCAGTGACGAGGCCGACAGAGAAACGACCAAACGGAAGACAAGTCCTTCGAAACGAGGGGGCATGACGAAATGATGAAGAGCGCAGTAAAGAAGGTGCTCATATTTGATACTACGCTGCGTGATGGGGAGCAATCTCCCGGGGCCAGCCTGAATCATCGTGACAAACTTGAAATAGCATTTCAGCTGGCGAAGCTGAATGTTGACGTCATAGAAGCGGGTTTCCCGGTTGCTTCGCCGGACGATTACAGGGCTGTCCGGGCAATCGCCGAGTCGGTGAAAGGTCCGGTTATCTGTGGCCTGGCGCGTTGCGTTGAAAAAGATATCAAGGTCTGTGCCGAGGCTGTGTCGGTGGCTACAAAGCCGCGAATACACGCGTTCCTGGCCACCTCGAAGATTCACAGGCAGTACAAGCTCAAGAAGGCAAGAA
>SPBP01000322.1 GCA_004525935.1 Lentisphaerales bacterium
GCAGGTGGGCCGGGCTGTCCCCAGCACGGCCGACCAACAGCTTCTGGTACTCGCGCCGGGGACGGCGCGAGCCACCTTCTTCGCCAAGCCTTCGAAGATCGCGAGGCTACGTCGGGCATGCGAGCACAATTGATGTGTGGCCCTGACACCTGATCAAGTGGCCAGAGCTCAGAAATGAGAGAATACTTGCATCCGCCTCACACCGGCAGCCCTGTCCCGCCGCGCCACAGCAGCAGATTGAGGTACCACGCGACAATTACCGGTCCCCACAGCATCCAGACCTGCGCCGCTAGGGCCAGGTACGGGCCGAAGGGTATCCTGCTTTGCATTGCTTTCCGCCTGCTGATGACGAGAGATACTCCAACAATTGCGCCCACGAACGAAGAGAAGACTATGCAAAACAACACGGAGGCCCAGCCCAGAAAGGCTCCGATCGCAGCGAGTAGTTTGACATCACCCATACCCATTGCTTCCTTCTTGAATATCCATGAGCCGACCACCGCAACTCCCCACAGCATGCCGCCACCAACCGCTGCACCAATGGCCGATCTCGCCAAACCATGATAATAGACCGACTGACCGTGCATCTCGGGAAAGATAGTACTCAGTATGAGACCGGCAATTACCCCACCTATAGTGACGCGATCAGGTATTATCATGTGCTCGAGATCAACGAATGTTCCGAGCAACAGGCCACCGGTCGCCAGCCAGTAAATGAATACTAGCGATATCCGATTATCATGAAGCGGCGCCAGGCCCAACGGCAGCCCGCCAAACTGGTCATACTTGAGCCATACCACGAGAAACAAGACCGCCGTCAGCAGCTCAATAAGGAAGTATCTCGGTGAGATTCTTGCGCCGCATTTCCTGCACCTGGCCCGAAGCATCAAGAAACTCAGCAGCGGCACATTGTCGTACCAGGCAATGCCGGCCTTGCAATGCGGACAGTATGACCTCGGTGCCACAACAGACAACTCTTGCGGAATCCGGTAGACACATACGTTCAAGAAACTGCCCACACAGGCACCGAAGCAGAAGCAGAGAAACGAGAAATACCAATATACAATTTCAGGCATTGCAGTAACCATTCAATCACCGGTCACATTATCACTTCACCCGCGGACGGCCCGGTCACTTCCGCGAAACAACACGTCCATAAACAGCCGTCTCCAAAGCCGACCTCATGACATCAATCGGCGGCGTACAACCGGTCCAGATCGATAGAGACCGAGCCCCCTGGTGCAAAAGCATTCCTAATCCGTTCACCGGCCGTGCGCCCGCGGACGCAGCCGCCTTCATGAATGCCGTTTCCGGGAACATGTAGACAAGATCGAACGCCTTCTGGCCCGCCGTGAAGGCGTCCGCCGCAAGTGCCGATTCATCATCCGCCTTCATGCCGACGGGAGTAGCCTGCACCACCAGCCCGGCTGACCGAGCCGCTTCGCTAATGGCGGAATCATTCGTCGCCACGCGTACGGGCACCTTCGAGCATCGCTCCTTGATCTCTTCAACCACCCGCTCGGCACGTTCGCGATCCAGGTCAGCAACAACTACTTCCCCAGCACCCGCCGAAGCGCACGTCACAGCGACTGCCCGACCGGCACCACCGGACCCGACCACAAGAACAGAGAGACCGGCGGGCGATTTGCCGAATGCTTCGCTTAGCGCATCCAGGAATCCCAGGCCGTCGGTATTGTATCCCTTCATCCCGCCCGGTTCGAATGCAACAGTATTAACCGCACCCAGCAAACGCGCACTTTCGTCAAGGTCCGCCAACCCATCGAACGCAACCTGTTTCAGCGGTATCGTCAGGTTGACTCCGCCGAAGCCCAGGCGCGCCATACCATTGAGCGCCTCCATAAGATGCTCGGGGGCCACGTTGAACGCTAGATACACCCCATCCATTCCCATCTCGGCAATTGCAGCATTATGCATTACCGGAGAGAGGCTATGCCCTATCGGGTTGCCCAGCACCGCGAAGACCTTTGTATGTCCGCTGATACTCACTTGCTTCTCGGCCACCTTCACTTCTTTCGCTTGCCCGTAACGCGAGGCTGGCTCCTGAGGTATAACACACGATTTACACAGGACAAGTAGGCCCTGACACTCGCCTCAACGATATCAGTGCTCGCAGCCTTTCCACTCAGTGTGTCGGATCCGAATGCGACCCGCACACTAACCTCGCCCATTGCATCCTTCCCAATTGTGATCGCCTGCAGCGAGAAATCGAGCAGTCTCCCCTGTATCCCCGTCATCCGATCGATGGTCTTCAGCGCAGCATCCACAGGACCATCCCCACAGGCTGCCTCTCGGAGCAGATCCTTCCCTTTCAGCAGACGAACAGTTGCGGTAGGTACCGTGCCTGTTCCGGTAGACACATGCAGGTAGTCCAGGACAAATGACTGCCGCTGATCGTCCATGTCATCCCTGACAAGCATCAGGAGATCGTCATCATAGACAGCCTTCTTTTTGTCTGCGAGTTCCAGAAAGCTGGCATATGCCCGCTCCAACTCGGGCGGAGTAAGCTGAATTCCCAGTTCCGCCAGTCGATGACGGAACGCGTGTCGACCCGAATGCTTGCCCAACACGAGCTCAGCTCCCTGTATCCCAACATCTGACGGCCTCATTATTTCGTAGGTACTCCGATCCTTCAACATGCCGTCCTGATGCACACCCGCTTCATGAGCAAACGCGTTTGCCCCGACAATAGCCTTGTTGCGTTGTACGGCCAGCCCTGTCAACCGGCTTACCATGCGGCTCGTCTTCTGCAGATACCTGGTCTTTATCCCCGTCGACAGGCCAAGCCGCTCTCGCCTTGTGGCAATCGTCATTACGATCTCTTCCAACGCGCAATTGCCGGCCCGTTCACCCAATCCATTTATAGTGCACTCGACGCACCGAGCTCCCCGCTCCAATGCGGCAACCGAATTGGCGACAGCCATTCCGAGGTCGTCATGGCAATGGACGCTGATGACCGCATCATTGATGTTCGGCACTGTGTCGAACAGGTAGGCGATCAAGTCGCCGAATTCAGACGGAACAGCGTAGCCTACGGTATCCGGAATGTTAACCGTTCCTGCTCCGGCATCAATTGCTGCTTCGACCATCTGGGCGAGAAACTCACGCTCGGTTCTTGAAGCATCTTCCGGACTGAATTCGACATCAGCACAGAAACGCCTGGCCAACTTGATATATTTGACTGCCTGCCGCAGGATTTCGTTTCTTGCCTTCTTGAGCTTGTACTGCCTGTGAATCTTCGAGGTGGCCAGGAACGCGTGTATTCGCGGCTTTGTAGCCACCGACACAGCCTCGGCACAGACCTTGATATCTTTTTCAACGCAACGCGCCAGGCCACAGA
>SPBP01000381.1 GCA_004525935.1 Lentisphaerales bacterium
CTACCTCGCGCAGAGACGCAGAGGCGCAGAGGCGCGGGGAACTGAATGTGTGTGGGGCGGAACTGATTGAATAGCCAAGGCCCAATCCTGACATCTGAACACTGAACACTGCGAATGCGGACGATGGAGTGAGACATGAAGTCGCGAGTGAGAAAAGCTGTGCAGGACCTTGATGCGTATATGCCCGGAGAGCAATGGAGGGAACCGGGTGTCATCAAGCTGAATACAAACGAGAACCCTTACCCGCCGTCCCCGCACGTGACAACGGTGTTGCGCGATATGATTCCCGTCGAGCTTACCCGGTATCCCGACCCCAACGCCACACGGTTGCGCCAAGCACTTGCACGCCTGCACAACGGCGATCTGGCCAACGTCTTTGTCGGCAACGGCTCCGATGAAATCCTGGCCCTTTGCACAAGGGCTTTCGTCGAAGATGACGGGGTGATCGCGTATTTCGAGCCATCGTACTCACTCTACCAGGTGCTGGCCGACATGCGGAACGTGAAGCGTGGACCGATCGAGTTGAACGCCGACTTCGGATGGCCGGCTTCGGAGATGGCGCCCGGCGCCTGCAAGGCTTCGTTGTTCCTGCTGGCCTATCCCAACGCGCCAACGGCAATGGTTTATGAGCCGGCCACGATCCGTGAATTCTGCCGGACATTTGAGGGCGTGATCGTGATCGACCAGGCCTATGTTGACTTCGCGACTGAGAACTGTGATGTGCTGGCACTGGAATTCGACAATGTGCTGGTGGTTCGCACGTTTTCGAAATCGTATTCGCTGGCCGGGATCCGCATTGGTTATGCGCTCGGGAACAGTGAACTGATTGAGGCGCTCTTTAAGCTGAAGGATTCTTACAACACCAACTCGCTTTCGCAGGAAGTGGCGCTGGCTGCTGTGAAGGACCACCAGCACATGCTGAAGAATGTCGCCGTGATCCGCGCAACAAGGGAACGGTTGGCGCAGGCATTGCAAGACCGCGGCTTTCTCGTGCTGCCGTCCCATGCGAACTTTATCATGGCAAAGCCGCCATCGCTTAGCGCAGAAGAGCTGTATAAGCGCTTGAGGGCAATGCGTATTCTGGTAAGATACTTCTCCGGTAGACGAACGGCCGAATACGTGAGGATTACCGTCGGAACCAACGAACAGGTGGCCGCCCTGCTGAAGGCTCTGGATGCAATCCTCCGGGCGGGGTGAGTGAGTTGGAGTGGACAATGAAGAAACGAAGCGCCAGCGTGCGACGCAAGACGAGAGAGACGGATATTTCCGTTGAACTCGTGCTGGACGGAACCGGGAAGGCACGGATAGATACGGGCATCGCGTTCCTGAACCATATGCTGGAGCTTTTCTCGAAACACTCGCTTGTCGACCTCGCCATCAAGGCGCGAGGCGATCTTGCCGTTGATTACCACCACACGGTGGAAGACATAGGGCTGGTCATGGGGGATGCTTTCGACAAGGCGCTCGGTTCGCGCAAGGGCATTGTGCGGTATGGCTGGTGCGTTATTCCGATGGACGACGCGGCGAGCCGGGCTGCCGTGGACCTGGGCGGCAGGCCGTATCTTGTTCTGCAGATGGCAAATCGGAAACGGAAGATCGGCGATTTCGACCTGGGCCTGCTGCGCGAATTCCTGCAGGCGTTCTCGGTGAAGGCCCGCGTTAACCTGCACATTGCTCAGCTATATGGAGCAGAGGCGCATCATGCCTATGAATCGGCATTCAAGGCGTTTGCCAGGGCGATGCGCATGGCGTGTGAAAAGGATCCTCGCGCAAAGGGAGTGCCGTCAAGCAAAGGCAGAATATGACGGACTGCCCGGCCCGGTTGCATGCGAGCCCTGCGCCTGATTTCCCATGCAACTAACGAAATGGTGTTCCCTATGCTGACTGTAATCCCGGCAATAGACTTGAAGGACGGTCGCTGCGTCAGGTTGAGACAGGGCCTCCCGACGGATGAAACGATTTACTCCGAGGATCCACTGGCAACAGCGCAGCGCTGGGTCGACGAAGGCTGTGAATACCTTCATGTCGTGGATCTCGATGGCGCATTCCTGGGCAAGCCCGTCCATTCCGAGATCATCGGGCGCATCGCCGCATCAGTGGATGTGCCGGTCGAGACGGGCGGCGGACTGAGAACGGCCGAGGATATCCGGCGTCTTCTTGATGCGGGGGTCGAGCGTGCTATTGTCGGTACGAGCGCATGCGAGCACCCAGAAGGCCTGGCAGAACTGGTGGGCCTGTTTGAACACAGGCTGGCGGTCGGTATCGATGCCAGGGATGGCCTGGTGCGAACACGTGGATGGGCGCAGGCAACGCAGGTTGACGCCGTTGCGCTGGCCAAACAGGTTGATGCAGCGGGTATCCAGACGCTGATCTACACGGATACGGCAGTTGACGGCATGATGACCGGAGTAAACCTGGAGGCCGTTCGCGCGATGTGCGGGGCCGTGTCATGCCAGGTGATAGCGTCCGGCGGAATCGCAGCGGTCGACGATATTGTGGCGCTGCGCCGGATGAATATGCCGAACCTCATCGGGGCGATCGTGGGCAAAGTGCTGTACGAACGGCGCACCACACTCGCACGCCTGCTGGATGCGGCCACTTCTCCGCTGTCGGACTGAACCCGCCGAGAGACAGCAATCCAACAAGGCGGCCGGAGGCCACAACCAAAGAATCCGGCCGCCGTCACAGGTGCGGGTCGAAAGTGAAAGTGATGAGCGTACTCCCCAAACGGCTTCCGGCTTCCTCAGCACTTGCACCTGTGACCTGCCACCTTCACCGCCTTAATCCGGCGCCAATTTTCTTGTTTTTTATCGCAGGCGCGCCGGATTAAGGCA
>SPBP01000022.1 GCA_004525935.1 Lentisphaerales bacterium
GCTGGCAGTAAACTCGGACATTGCCCCGGATGCCCGGCCCGATCTTGCAGCCGCCGGCGTAAGACCGGGTGATGTCGTTTGTCTTGTAGCCGGAACAACAGTCTTCCGTGGCAGGATCCTGGATCTTGACGGGCCTTCAGGCCTTGTTCGGGACAGCAAAGCTCGTCGAATAGGGTGGTGAGTTGGGATGTGGGTGGGATAATGAAGATCTGGCCGCAGGTATTGCGGGCAAGCCAACAGGAAAGGTGGGCAATGACGATGTTCAAGAATAGCAGACTGGTAGTTGGCGTGATTGCAGCAACGTTCTTCATGGCCGGGGCAGCGTTGAGTCAACAGGTTAGCCAGAGTGAGGCAGGAGCCAGTGCCGGGAGATACGAGGCAATTATATCGCAGCTCGACGAGGGTGGCGATCTGATGGTGATCGCGAATGTCGAAGGCGCTCTGAAAGATGTTGTCGAGAAGCTTCTCGGCGCAGCCGCAGAGATATCCGGTGCAACACAAAAGCCGGGAGCCGAAAAGGCCCATGAGACATTAACGAAACTGAATGCATTTCTTGATAAGAATGGATTCTACGCGATCGACGGGTTCGGGCTCAGCGTTGTGCCACGTGAGGATGGCAACAACTCTATCAAGTACTTCCTCGGCAGGGACAGCGCCGCTGCAGGGATGCCGCTCTGGAGAGCTACCGTTGGTGGACGGAGCCGCGAGTTGGCAAGCCTGAGCTTTGTCCCGGACGATGCTGTCATGGTTCGCACAGGAACGGCCGATATCCCCGTACTCTGGCAATTGATACGATCTGCGGTAAAGGAAGTCCTGTCGGCGGAAGCCTCGGCCGAATTCAACGAAGGTCTCGCGGCGATGGCCCGAACAAAGGGCATTGACCTGGACAAGATCATGGGCTCGCTGTCGGACGAGATCCTGATTTCTGCGCAGTTCTCAAAAGAGTCAACGATCAGCATTCCAACTCCCGAAGGACCAAAGCCGTTCCCGCAACCCTCAATCTTGCTCGGCGTAGCCGTAAAGGACGGGACGCTGCCGGGTATGCTTGCGGCTCTGATCTCGTCGAACACGTTGCCGCATATTATGACGCAGGTTTCCGGAACGACCATAACGTCCATCAATATTCCGGGGCAGACGCCTATTCCTATGCAGCCATCTTTTGCGATGCATGAAGGATTCTTCCTCTTTGGCTCGACGCCGCAAGTTGTAGCATCTGCCATCAAGGCGTTCGATCAGAAGACCGGCTTTGTGAACACACCCGAATTCAAGAAGGCATTTGCGGGTCTGGCAATGGTCAACAACGGAATTATCTACGCTTCTGCCGAGTTCTCAGAGCAGATCCGTGAGATCCAGATGATGAGCATGGCCAATGCGCCGGGGGCAGAAGGCAAGGCCGTGGCAAAGATCATGACCGAACTTTTCGGGTTACGTCCGTACTCAACAGCGATGGTCATACTCAACAAGCGTGATGGCGTGGTCTTCGATGGGACGAGTCCCTATGGCGGGAAAGAGGTCGTTGCAAGCGCCATGGTGGCCCCGGTTGGCATCATGGCAGCAATCGCCATCCCCAGCTTTGTCAAGGCCCGGACCTCGGCGCAACGCAACTCTTGCGTTAACAACCTTCGACAAATTGATTCAGCGAAGGAGCAGTGGGCGCTGGAACAGAGCCTGAGCGAAGGAGACCACGTTGACCCGGTTGGGATGGCACAATACATCAGGGGGAACAGGCTTCCGAGCTGTCCACAGGGCGGTATCTACACGATTAATCCCGTTGGCGCGAATCCGGAATGCAGTATTCCGGGTCACAGGCTGAGGTAAAGGTTTCCGCATGTTGGACGTACTACGGAGAGCGAACAGTGGTCGGGATGCCGTCCCGGGTGCAATGCCTGTCGAGCCTCCGGGCTATTTTGTATCCTGATGCGGGATGACGCGCTGATCAGGTCCACAGATCTTGAAACGAAGGATACGGTTGGGCATGACAGCGAAGAAGACGATACTTTACCTGCAGTTACCCCGACTTGATACTGATACTGAAAGCAGTGCGGAGAATCTGGCGCTCGCGGCGTTGTACTTAAGGTGTTCCCTGGAAAGATCCGGAGAGCGAACGTATTACCAGTTCCTTCCGCAGATGTTGCAGGCGGATTCTCTTGACGACAATCACTGCATGTCATCGATTGCCAAGATTCATCCTGCGGTGATAGTGGTCACCCTGTATGCCTGGAACATAGAACGAAGCATCAGCTTACTCAGACGGCTAAAGGACCTGAAACCGGAAACCGTCTGTCTTGCGGGCGGCCCGGAGGTGGCAAGGGAGCATCCATTCCTGTGGCGATCAAAAGTATTTAGTGCGGCGGTTGAGGGCGAGGGCGAGGTCGTCTTCCCGGGGATCTTGAAAGCATTGCGTACCGGCAGGCGTCTGCAATACAGCAATGTGGCATGGCGGGTGGCCGGGGAGTATGAATGGGGAGACAGGAAACCACCAGATGTTGAATTTGCGGCCAGCCTGCCTCCTCCGGCCTGGCATCACATGATGCCTGATACCGGGGGCATGGGATACATCGAATCGGGTAGGGGCTGTTCGTGGCGGTGTGCGTTCTGCTGCTACAACCAGCGCCGCACACGGCAGGGATGGCTGTCGGCCCGAGAAACACTGCAGCGGATCAGGATCATGGTACGGCGGGGGGCGCGTGAAATCAGGTTCATCGATCCGACCTTCAATTCTAACCCGATGTTTGAGGAGATACTGAAGGGGTTGGCGCGAATGAATGTGGGCCGAAAGGTCTCTTTCTTTGCCGAACTCAGGGCCGAAACACTCACTTCCGCGCAGTGTGAGATGCTTACGAAGGCCAATTTTGAAGAGGTTGAGGTAGGCGTGCAGAGCAGAAGCATATCGGTCCTGAGGGCCATTTGTCGACCGTCAGATCCGAGAGCCACAGAGCGAGGCATACGTCTGTTGGCCGGTTCAGGCATCAAGACAACAGTGGATATCATGTGCGGCTTGCCGGGGCAGTCCTTGAGGGACATTACGGCATCGCTGCGATGGGCATCGCGAATACGTGGAGTATCAGTGCAGTTTCTGCACACCCTGTTGTTACCCGGCACGGAACTCAGAAGAAATCGTCGGAAGTTGAAGCTCTCAGCTGGAAGCAGGCCTCCGTACAGGGTAAGAAGAACAGAGCTGCTGTCAGCCCAGGATATGATGAAGGCTGAGCGAGTCGCGCGGCGGATGTCAGGAACGGATCAGGACTTTTCGACAAGAAGGTTCGTTGGCTTTCGGATTCCAGAGTTGTTTGCTGAACGCATCCGCCTGTCCACTGATGATCTTCACAATACCGTCATTCCCGGCAGGGAGAACAAGCGGGCCTTGATTATTGCCGGGGAAGACCTGTTCTCAATACGGAATGCTATTTGCACCACAATACGCAACGCGATTCTCAACGAACCGCACGTTCTCTGGCAATTCGTGCTTTCGCCGGCCCGGGAGGAGCCACTTGACCTCCTCAGCATGGCGGCAGATGAAATTGACGGATTGCCCCGACAATTCATTGATCGCATGACGTTTTCGGAGCGGGGAGATGAGATCGTGTCGCGCCGCATCTTTGTTATGCTGCGCAGAGGTCGCAGGTATTCACGGCGATGGATGGCAGCATCCGAAGAATACTTGAGAACACGTTTCTTCTGACGGGCTGCTAGCGCACGATCATGAACATGCCCGGAACGGTGATCCGTTGTCCCGGGTTGAACTCACCGCGAGAATGAGGCTGCGGTCCAGACCATTCAAACTGGCAATAGTTCGTGCCAGGACCATGAAGTTGAACCGAATATCCGACGAGTGAATCGGCTGGTTCAACGACATTGATATCCAAACTCTGCACACCGAGCGCAGGTCCATTCGCGGCCATGAATGATCCTTCGTAACTCAGGAACTGGATGACGACCTGGGGCCAACAGTCGCTTCGAACAAGAGCGACACCGTCAGGGCTGCCGTTCTGAATGCCGTTGTGCGGGAACCAGGCTGCACCATAGCCGCGCCTTTCATTGTCGATCAAACCAAACAGGTCGAGTCTGGCATTGGAATCGTAGGTCTGACTGTCCGCGCCATTGTAGAAATATAGGGTGTATGCGGATAGGTCAGTCCCGGCCACCCCGGCGACCTCAACGCCTTCGTTGGTGTCGGCCCCGTCATTGTCATAGTGGATTTCATTGATCCAGATCGAACCGGACCATGGCGGAGTGACATTGATATTTGCAGCAAGAGTGCAGGATCCGTCTTTGTCTGTCGCAGAGAAGACGGCGCTGAACACGCCGGTCGACGCAGGGGTCCATTCAAGAGCGCTGGTGACCTGAGAAGTTCCCGTGGCATTAGTGAAGCTGGAGCCGATGGGTAGACTCACGGCCTCAAGCGTAATGGAATCTCCTTCCAGTTCCATGGCGGTAACTGAGAAGGTGAGAGGGTTATGTGCCGTGGTGAACATGTTTGTGCAGAGGGGTTCGAAGAAGACGGCCGGCGGAAGCCCGGGTGATGTCAGATGATAGCCAAGATATGAGAACATGTCCTGATCGCATACGATCCATTCTGAATTCGTGGAATCCGATCCGGCGGATGCTGTCCAGTTCGTATTGCCCGAGGTGACATTCCACTTTCTCAGCAGGACATGATCTCTGGTTGCTGCAGCTGTGCCAGCCACGTCCCATCCGGAGACAGGATCCTCTCCCTGTCGGCCGACGATATCGATCAGGACACCGGCCCTGAAAAGGCCAACGGCATCATTGCCATCGAAGTGGAGAAACTCGGTAACAAGATCTGCCCTTGAGGTTATGCTTTCATCTGCCATGCTGCTGCACACCACATAGACCTCGCCGGTAGGGAGTGTGCCGGATAGGGACATGGGAATTATCCACGGATCGGCGTTGAAGGCTATCTGAACGTTATAGCTGGACATCGAGATCGGAATGTCGGTTCCATTGAAGATCTCAACGTACTTATTATTGCTGCTTCCCTCGCAGTACTCAGAAAAGAACAGGTCATCCTGCGCGGATACCTGCAGTGTGTGTCCTGAGACAAGGAAGAAGATCAAACAGACAAGCAACAGTTTGTAATCACCTGAAATCATGAGAATGGGGCTATCTCCGATGGTGAATCAGTCACGTGATCTTCTCGTTCTGTACCGTGGCAAAGAGAGAATGCCGATTTCAACCACAGGCCGACTCGCACGATCTCTTGTGAGTCTGAGACTGTCCGCGTTCACTTCTGCTACTTCTCGCCAGCCAGCGCCTCGGCAATATTGAGCGCATGATCCTTGATCTTGCGGTACGTTCCAAGAAGGTCGACGTAGATTAGACAGTGAATTGCAGACGCATGCTGCTTCTCAACACGCTCAAGATGCGACTGACGAATATCCTTCATGACATGTGTGATTGTATCGCCTTGACTGACAGCCTTCGTCAGAATGTCGGCATTGCCCGCTTTAACAGCTTCGTTCACCATCTTGACGTATGACGACACAACATCGTGCAGCTTGATAAGGTCGATCTTGCCCTGCTCGGTCATTTGCAGGCCGTACTGGCGAAGTTTGAGGTTCAGCTTGAGCCCGCTGACGATGTAATCGCTGATTGATTCATGCTCATCAGCAATTCGCAGGTGTTTTCTGACATCCAGAAGCACGTCGTGCGGGACGTTACCGGACAGCAGCCTGCTCAGGAACTCGACGATTTCCTTCTGCATCACATCAAGTATTTCCTCGCGATGGAATAGCTTTCGTTCGCGGACCTCATCACGTTCCGTATCCACGATACTTTCTCTGAGCCAGTCCATCATCTTCTCGACGCCTTCGCCCATGCGGAATATTTCGTCTGCTGACTGCTGAATTCCGAACGCGGGCGTGTCAAGTAGCCTCATGTCAAGGAAAGTGAGGCGTGGGGCTTCCTTGTGCGGCGTGTCGGGCACAACTCTGAGCAGGAGCTGTTGTATGACGGTTACAAGTGGCAGAAACAGGATTACGAGTATGACGTTGAAGATGGTGTGAGCAAAAGCGATTCGCTTCGCGACGTCAAGATGTTCACCCAGAAGTCTCTTGAGGAGATCAACATACTGGAAGAAGAAGAGAAACACTATGGATGCCCCGATAATCTTGATGAGTATGTGCGCATAGGCTACGCGTTTGGCGTTGGTTATGGCGCCCAGGCTGGCAAGATACGCGGTAATGGTGGTTCCGATATTTTGTCCGAGGACAAGGGCAACGGATGTATCGAAATCGATAAGGCCGTTTCGGGCCAGCGCAATTGTGATTGCCACTGTTGCTGAAGAGGACTGGACCACGGCGGTTACCGTCGCGCCCACGAGAATGCACTTAAAGACCGAAAGGAAGTCGACCGGCTTGTACCGGGAGAACATGGACACCACAGCTTCGCTGTGTTTGAGGGGTTCCAGGCCATGCTTCATGAGCTGGAGTCCGAAGAAGATCATGCCGACGCCCATGACCATCATGGCCGAGTAACGGAGCTTTTCATTCTTGGTAAACAGGAAGAAGAACCCGGCAATGCCGAGCAGCGGAAGCCCGTACTCCAGGATATTCAAGGACACGATCCACGCGGTTATTGTGGTGCCGAGGTCCGCCCCGAGGATCACGCCAATTGCCTGCTTGAGAGTCATGACGCCGGCGTTTACAAGGCCTACAAGAATAACGGTGGTAACCGAGCTGGATTGGATGAGGCAGGTAACTGCAGCGCCGGTTCCGCAAGCCGCAAAGCGGTTATCGGTTAGTGAGCTGATCATCTTGCGCAGCCGACTTCCGGCAATGGCCTGCATGCCCTCGGACATATTCTTCATGCCGAGGAGAAATATCGATAGTCCACCAACCACGCCACAGAGCATCTGGAATATTTCGCTACCGTTCATGTTTCAGTATCCGCTGCTACTTTTCGCCCGCCAATGCTTCGGCTATGTTAAGCATATGGTCCTTGATCTTCCTGTAGTCGGTGAGTATGTCGGTGTAGATCAGGCTGCTCAGTGGCGAGCACTGCTTATTTTCTACCCGGGCCAGATGTTTGGAGCGGGACTCCTTGCACATGTGCGTTATAGCGTCGCCCTGCGTGTTAGCCTTGCTGAGAATGGCCTGGTTATCATGGGACACAGCGTCGTTTATCATGTTCATATAAGCTTGAACATGATCGTGGATGTCAAGGATCTCAGCTTCTCCTTCATCCGCGAAAGCGAGGGCAGCATTGCGGAGCTTCAGGCGGAGCTTGAGAACTTCAGCAACGTAATCGCTTACAGACTCGTATTCATCCGCCATGCGCAGGTGCATGCGCCCGGACTTCATGACATCATGCGCTACATTACCAGACAGCAGATCACTGAGAAACTGGACTATCTCCTTCTGCATAATGTCCAGTACTTCTTCGCGGTGGAAGATCTTCTTCTCAATATCCTCCTTCGGTTCAGTGGAGGTATGGCACTCTTTAAGGTAGGTCATCATCTTGGTCACAACATCGCCCATTCTCAGAACTTCGACGAACGACTGTTGAATTCCAATTGCCGGAGTATCCAGCATTCGGATATTCAGGAACGTCAGATGCGGTGTCTCCTTATGAAGTTTGTCGGGCGCAATTCGTCTGACGAGCTTTTCGAGCAGGGGAATAAAGGGAAGAAAGACAAGAGTATTTGCGATGTTGAAGCCGGAATGTACAATTGCTATTCCTTCGCGTATATGCGGGAAAGTCTCAGCCCCGTCAACGGCGACCATTACGCCGGGATCCACACCGACCACTAAATTGACGAGCCTGAGGTAAGGAAAGAAGAGGGCGGTTATCCAGATGACACCGAGCGCATTGAATATCATATGAGCATACGCCGCTCGCCTGGCGTTGGTCGTGGTCCCGATGGAAGCCAGGAAGGCGGTGATGGTCGTTCCTATGTTCTCACCGAGGACGAGTGCGGCCGCCGTTGGGAAGTTGACGAGTCCGGCAGCAGCCATACCCATCGTTATACCCAGCGTGGCAGACGAAGACTGCACAATCATGGTCACAAGACATCCTGCGGCTACACATTTCAAGACCCCAAGATAATTGACGGCCGAGAACTTATGGAACCATTCCAGGAACCGCGGCATGGATCGGAGCGGCACGAAGCCGCTCGACATAAGCTCAAGTCCGAAGAACACCATGCCGATGCCCATGACGGCCATGGCGGTATATCTTGCCTTGTCGTTCTTGGTGAAGAGATAGATGAATGCCGCAATGCCCAGCATTGGCAACCCGTATTTCCCGATCTTCAGTACGAGGATCCAGCCTGTGATGGTTGTGCCGATATTGGCGCCCATGATTACACCGATCGCCTGTCTCAGTGTCATGAAGCTGGTGTTCACCAGCCCAACGACCATCACGGTTGTCACTGAACTTGACTGAATAAGAGACGTAATCAGGACGCCTATGCCACAGGCAGTCAGCCTGTTTGATGTTACCGCGGTTATGAGCTTGCGCAGCTTTGATCCGGCAACAGCCTGCATGCCTTCCGACATGTTCTTCATGCCGAGCAGAAATATGCCGAGTCCGCCCAGAACGCTGAAGAGCATTTCGACAATTGCCTTGCTCATAAGATCTCCTGCTAACACATCGTTGAAAGCTTGTTACGTGTTGCGCGGCCGGTGGGAACCAGCAGGGAGCAGGCCCGGTCCGTCAGAGAAAGAAGAATGCATATCGTTTGCCATAAAGTTGGCGGCAAATCAAGCGATTTGGCGCGGAAACCGGCATGACTTCAGAACTTCGTAGAAAGATCGAGCTCATAACGGCTGTAATCCTGCTCGGTTTCGCTGATGCCGACCTGCGTGAAGAAGCAGAGCAGGCCAGCCTGCCAATTCTCGGAAATCTGGTACTTTCCGGATAGTGCCAGTCCCTTGCCGTCCGTTCCACCGCCGAACGCATCACTGTCGGCGAGGACTCCAACGACAGCATCTTTCTGAAGGCTGCGGTAGTTGACATCCACTTCCCAGCTGTCAGCCCTCTTCAGTTTGCCGAGCGTCGCGCCGACGATAAATCCGTTCTGGTTTGAGTCGGCCTTGGAATTTGAAACAACGCTGCAGTAGGCGGCAAAGGGGCGGTCCGTAAGCAAGCCTTCGGCTTTCAGGAAGAACTCGGTATCGACGAAGTCATTCGCGTAAAGCCCTGCGTCGGTCACAGAATTCCCGTACCCGTTACCTGCTTCGAAGAGGGTGGCGTATCCCTCCATTCCCTGGTATGCGTAGACACTTACTCCGAGCAGGACATCGAATGTGTCAAGTTGTGTATCGAATGCGAACTGGCAGACCACGAGGGTTGTATCCGGGGCTGAGCTTCTTTGTTCAAGCCAGAAGAACCCGGCATTCACGTGAGCGCCCGATGACTCTGAGACGTCCTGGCTGTACTGAATGGCCAGTCCTTCAGGGGTGACGTCGCCGTCCCATACCAGATCGCATACGGTCAGGAAGGGATTGACCATTTTCCCGGCGAGAATACTTGCACCGTTCAATTCATCGGGAGTCCATGTGAGGCAGGCCATATCAAGCCCAATAGACTTTGTGGAAAATGCATCGCCGAGTGTCTGGTTCGACGATGTCGGCATGTCGGAGCCGCTTGTCAGCCTGAGGCTTACGTCGAGATCGTTATTGATAGCGCTGGAGACGCCTATTCGGGCCCTGATACGGTGACGATGTGTTGCGTCAAATCCATCCATGAAAATGGAGTCATGCCTGTAACGAAAATCACCACTGACGTTGACACCTCCCGGGAAGTCGACAGCCTTACAAGCATCGGCCAGCATCAGGGACATCATGACGACAAGAGACGTAATCTTGAAGATCTTCATTCTCTATTATCCTCCTTTGAAATTGCGAGTTGTTTCCGGCCGCGCCGGGCAACACAGGGAACACCAGACCAGTTCACTATTATTTTCAGAACACAATAAAGACTCGTATTGAGCGCTGAAACCGACGATAGTATGATGTATGTCTTGGGTATGGAAAACAACGCTAAAACAGATTGATTACGGAGGGCGTTACACGTGAAGAAGCACATTTGTGACGTATGTGGTTACACGTATGACCCGGCGGTCGGGGATCCCGGGAACGGGATAAGTGCCGGCACATCATTCGAGGCTTTGCCTGACGACTGGGTTTGTCCTGAGTGCGGTGTAGGGAAGGACCAGTTTTCAGCCGTTGAGTAGGGCATTCGGTCCGAGAGGGGCACGGTCTTGACCGGAACCACAGGCATTTTGAGTAAGTCAACGCTTGGCCGTCTCTATCGAAAGTACAATCGAAGAAGATATGTGCACCCCGATCCGCTGGAGTTTCTCTACGATTACCCTGAGGTAGCTGATCGTGAGATTGTCGGCTTGATAGCCGCCTCCCTTGCTTACGGTCGAGTCGCTCAAATACTCAAAAGTGTAAACTCGGTCCTTAGTAGCATGGGGCCGAAGCCTTGTTCTTTTCTCAGTGAGCACAAGCCCTGCGACATTCACAGAATGTTTTCAGGTTTCAGGCACAGGTTCACCAGCGGACCGGACCTGTCGACGCTCCTGATCGGGATGAGATCGGCTGTTCGTCGGCACGGTTCGCTTAATACCTGTTTTCTGGCCGGGTTCGACGCAGCATCGGACACTGTTCTGCCCGCGTTGTCGTCTTTCGCTAAAGAGCTGGATTGCGACAATACTCAGCTGCTTCCCTCTTCGACGGGGGTGGGCGCCTGCAAGAAGTTGAATTTGTTTCTTCGCTGGATGATTCGCGAGGATGCTGTGGATCCCGGGGGGTGGACGGGGGTGCCGTCGAGCAAGCTGATAATCCCACTTGATACGCACATGGTTGATATAGGGCGTCGGCTTGGTCTTACTCATCGCAGGTCCGCGAACATGAAGATGGCCCTCGAGATCACCGAGGCTTTCCGGCGAATAGCTCCGGCCGATCCGGTCAGGTATGATTTTGCACTTACCAGGTTCGGGATAAGATCTGAACTTACGATCAGCGAATTGGTTTCAGAGCTGCGGTGAAGGCGAAACGAAACAAGACCAGCCACACCCATGTGAGTGGCGCCGGCGGCAGCGGCCGGTACGGTAACGTCGGTGTTCATCGGCACACGATTCCGGCAGGTGCGGAAGCCAACGTGCTTATCAAGCTCGGAAGTGTGATACAGGTTGGCGATGGCGAGCCGGGCATCACGCTTGCTATTTGCACGGGCGGCTACGTGAATCCTTACCAGGAATCCCCCAGAGAAGTTCATTGCGAGCTTCCGAACGGGACGCTTCCCAGCTTTCTCGCAGTTGCGGCGCAACATCGGTGTGCGTGCTTACGGAAACCGGTTGGCTTCCGCGGCAAGCAGAGCGGCTCCATACGCACCGGTCAGTTGCGGGTCCCTGGCGATTGCCACTGAACAGCCAAGCGCTGTTTCCAGCGCTTTATCCATGCCCGGTACCATGGCAACGCCACCGGTGAATATGACCGGCTCCTCGATGTGACGACCTGCCATAGCTGCGATCCGCGAGGCAATGGCAGACAGAACCCCGGCTACAATATTCTCGGGCGTTACGCCGGATGAGAGCAGTCCAACGATTTCACTTTCGGCGAACACGACGCACATGCTGCTGATTGTTGCCGGGGAATCGGCACGTTCCGCCATGCCAGCGAGGTCCTGCGGTTCAACGCCAAGCCGGGATGCGACCACCTCAAGAAATCGGCCGGTACCCGCGGCACAACGATCATTGATCACGAAATCGCGCACGTAACCTTTGTCCGTCATTCGTACCAGTTTGCTGTCCTGGCCGCCGATGTCGATTATCGTCCGTACGTCAGGCTGATCCTCCCTGACACCGCGAGCGTGACAAGTGATCTCCGTTACAGTGGTTCCGGCTATGTCCAGGGCATCGCGACCGTAGCCCGTTGCGACTATGGACTCAATCTGTACCTTCTCCACTCCGGCCTCGCTGCAAACGCGAGACAACAGTGCCAAGGCCAGCTCCGGCTGTTTCACGCCCTGGTCAGTCACACCAGCCCCGATCACCCTGGATGTATTCGCATCCAGGAGCACGACCTTGATGGTCCGCGAACCCGCATCAATCCCTGCGCAGATCATGGTCTTCTCCTTTGCTTGATAGACTCAACCAACGCCTGCATACGCGTCGACAACGATGAGCTGAATGCGTCGGATACCGGGGGCACCTCCAGTTCCACAACAGGCAGGTCACTCCGCGATCTGACAACATCGGCAATGATGGTTCCTTCCAGTGCGCAGTGACTGGCACCGGGAATCCGGGAGACCACGATTCCTTCGGCGCCGAATGTCTTGGCGTCACTGCATATCCGCAATGCCCGATCAGTCGCGGATCCGACCATCGGGTCTGACAGCGCTGACATCGCCAGGCACTCGAGGGGATCCCCCGTGGATGGGATCCTGTCCAGTGCGTGCAGGAACATGTTGTCGGTGCCACACAGTCGTCCACCGCACTCTTCAAACAGTGTCAGTGCTCGAACATCCGCCACCGGGTTCACCCAGAAGATCCGCGCAGCATCGGCATCGAGTAAGCCCTCTCCTGCCGCGACACGGAGTTCGACTTCTGCAAGCAGGCCGCCCAGGACCCTGAGGCACTCGTCGCGGTCGGAACAGAAATGGATCGTCAGCATTTCGGCTATCAACAGCTCTGTGGCGGGCAGGGGGCAACGTTTGGCGGTAAACACCAGCCTGCGCAGACGCTCAAGCAGATCACGTGCCTCGTTCGCAACCCGGATGGCTGCGGAAAGCTGATCATCATCCAGCGCCGCGCCGGCCAGCTCCTCGAGTACATGTCGTATCTTTGCCAGCTGCCCCCGGACGAACGCCACCTGGTCGACTGGGGCTTCGAGGCCGCCGGGCATACGCACGCTTGGCTCACCGGTGAGCGGTGTCCGGCGGTGCGGCATTTCCCACCAGACGATCGCATGCCCCATTGCTTCAAGGCGTTGCGCTATGGCAGAGAAGTCATCGCATGTAGCCCCGACACTGCAGACCAGGAGATCCGGAATCGGGAAATGCGCTTCAGTAACGAACGCACCAAGCATGGCACGGACCGGGCAGAACGATTCATCCACACCAAGTGAATCGGCAACTCGCAGCAGGCCGGCGCTCATTTCCATGACGCACGGGATCCACCATGCTCCGTCAGGATAGAACGCGGTAATATTCGGGAATGCGTAGGCCATGACTGGCACGGTGCCGAGATCTTTCATGGTCCCGACTATCTTCCTGCCGGCCTTTCGCGATTCATGCAGGCGTTCGTCTTCCGTGAGAAGGAAATTCCAGAGGTCCAGGGAAGCTGGTGAGTTATCGAAGCTCAGCCTCTTGAGCCGGTAGTCACCATTGTTGACATGGCGACTGAGCCGACCGCCGTAGGCCGGCTCTGGCAGGCCCTCTTTCTTCATCTCGGCATACCTGGTGTCCCATTCGGCGAGGGAAATCTTCCGTGGTGATTGTCTCATCGGAGCACCTCGAGGAATGCCTGGATTCGCACGGCCCTGCCGAGATCCGTGTGACCTTCTCCGAGTTCAAAATCAAGGACCGGGACAGCAAGTTCATCACTGCAGCGCGCCAGTTCGGCGTGCCAGGTGTCGCACCAGAGATGACGCACGAGAACAATGCCCTGTATGCCCCGTTCACTGATGGCGTTACGCATCCACTCATACAGACGATTGTTTGGTCTACGGAACGCGTCGGGAATAGTCTCGAAGTAGGTTCGAGCCAGGTCTTCGAGCGGCGGAGCGTGGAAGTCATCCGTGCGATGGAACGGACCCGGAAGAGTTCGCTCACCGGTTTCAGTTGCGTCGAGCACGACCGTTCCCCCGTACTTCTCGATCATATCGAACAGGTCGAATGCATCCAGGTGCAGCGGCCCGCCGAGCAGCGCTATCCGGATTCCTGCTTGCCGCTCCTGTGATGGCGAAGCATCCGGAAGATCTCGTGACGCGAGGAAAGCAGCCATGTGTTCGGAACATGCTTTACTTCCGCACTTGCTGAGAATACCCCGCCATTCGGAACGCCGCTTCTCGTATTCGAGCATGAATTCGGCCAGCCTGACATCACTTGGCGTCGTTCCCCCGTGCTCGACGAGGAAGCGCCCCAGCCGCTTCAGCTCCGACAGATACAAAGCCTGCGGTGCAGGATCCTGCCAGGTCGCTGGAACGGTCATGAGGAATACCGGCGTCTCGACACGTCGCCGGAGAAGATCGGCAGCATGCCGGACCTGATCGCAGACGGTCGTCAGGACGATCCCGGCTGCATCAGTGTGCGAACACATCTCCCGTATGACGCCGCGCATGAAAGGGCACACGCCCTGGAGTGTGGGTACGGGTCCGCCGGATCCTGCCAGGTTGCGGGGCAGGATACGACTTGGCCGGAATCCGTGCGCCGCGATCCACTCCGGCGGCACGAACGGGGACCTGTAGAGGATGCGTTTCATCCGTTCTATTTCCTGCGGGCGATGATTCGGCCTTGCGCAATCTTTCCATCATGGGCCAGGCCCTGCATAAAGACCATTTCTTTGCCCATCTCGCCCATTAGTTCCATGCCGAACCCGATGATCTTCAAAGCGTCATACGTCAGCTGCATGTTGAGCATGTTCAGGTACAAATCAACGTGTGAGGCAAACATGCCGGTGTCTTCGGCAACTGTGACTTCACATCCGTTGTGTTGCAGCAGATCGACATATCCAGGGATATCCTGCACACTCGGGAACTTCATGAATGTCAGAAAACGCTTCGCCTCCTCGTCGCTCAGGCCAGTGGGGCCCTCGACCCAGTCGGTGAAGGCGATTATGCCACCGGGCTTGACGAGTCTTGCCGCTTCCGCGATCAACTTGGCTTTATCGACAACATAGCACCACGCATCTTCACCCCATACAAAATCGGCCAGGCCATCGGGTAAGCCACTGCTGCACACGTCCGCGAGCGTGAACCGGATTCTGTCCGACAAGCCTTCCTCTTCGGAGCACGCCCGTCCCCGCTCAACAACTGCTTCAGTTGCATCGACACCATGCATTGCGGCAACGTTCCGGAAGCGGACGAGGAAACGCATACCTGCTCCGTTGCAGCAGCACAGGTCAACACCCATCATCCCGTTCCCAATGCCGGCTCTTTCTGCAAGGGCCATGGATGAGGCAAAACCACCAATGTGAATCTGTTCGCCCATGATAAGTTCCCACAGGTCACCTTCCGGGCCGCTGTACACATCTCTTACATTGCTGAGGCCAATACCTTCGATTGATTTCACGATGTTAGATCTCCTTGTTGACAACACAGAAATTCTGTTGGTTGTATAACTCAGGGGAAAGCGCAGAAGTGATCTTTCAGGTTACAAACGCGCTGTTGGATGGCGGCGACACAATGAAGCAATTCCATCTTCCAGCAGCAGAATTGTCTGGGGACGCACGCACGGTGCATCCTGCTGAAAGACCTGTCATCTGCGTACAAGCAGAACAGTATTCATTGCATCACCCCCTTTCGCGTGACCAGCAGAATAGCACAGTTCTGGCCAGATATGCGACACAAACATCAAGAGGAATACACGAAGCCCGGTCTTGAAGCGTAATCGTCCTCGTCCTCGGCAGTGCGGGCAAATACTGGAGATGGACCGCGGGCGGAACCGGGTGTGCCGGGCTGTCCCGACTTCGCCGTGATCCCGAGCCCTACGTCGGGCATGCGAGGACGAGGACCGTTCGTCACGCTTCGCGTTCCTCACTGAGGACGAGGACGAGGACGAGGACGATTGCCCCGCAGTTCAACGTGGAGCTTGTACAAAACCACATGCCCGGAGGACAGAAGCCAATGTGATTGACAAGCACGGCAATTCTCGGCTATGAGCTGAGGCACGAAAGAGGAGCCCGCTATGAGTGAAGCCAGGCTGAAGGCAGAATACCTTGAAGAGTTCATGAAGGATGTGTTTGTCGGACTTGGCGTGCCCGAACCTGACGCTCGAGTGTGTGCAGATGTGCTGATTACCTCGGATAAGCGCGGGATTGATTCCCATGGTATCAACCGGTGCAAGCCGATCTACTATGACCGTATCCGGGCGGGCATTCTGAATCCCATCACGCAATTCGAAATAGCGCGCGAGACCGGAGCCATCGCCGTAGTGGACGGCCATAATGGAATGGGTCATGCCATTGCCAGACGCTCCATGCAGATGGCAATAGATAAGGCGCGCGAGCTTGGCATCGGAATGGTGGCTGTCCGGAATTCGACGCATTTTGGCATAGCTGGATACTACGCGCTGATGGCCACGGAGGCCGGCATGACGGGCATCGCGGGAACGAATGCGCGTCCATACGTAGCACCGACGTTTGGAGTTGAGAACATGCTCGGCACCAATGCGCTTACGTTTGGCATGCCGACCGACGAGGAGTTCCCGTTTGTGTTCGACTGCGCGACATCCGTCTCGCAACGCGGCAAGATCGAGTACTACGCGCGTGATGACAAGCCGATACCGGCCGGATGGGTGATCGATCGGTCCGGCGAGACGAGAACGGATTCCCGCCGGATTCTTGAGGATTTCCTGACAGGCGAAGCGGCGCTCGTGCCGCTTGGCGGAATCGGAGAAGAGACTGCGGGCTACAAGGGATACGGATATGCAACGGTAGTGGAGATTCTCTCGTCTGCATTGCAGGCCGGCAACTTCATGAAAGCGCTCTGTGGGATGCGGGACGGGCAGAAGGCGCCGATCGAACTGGGACACTTCTTTATCGCCGTCAACATCGAGGCCTTTGTCGGATTGGACTCGTTCAGGAAGACGACGGGCGACATTCTCCGGGAGTTACGCGCCTCGAGAAAGGCTCCCGGTCAGGCGCGGATCTATACCGCCGGGGAGAAGGAACATATTGCATGGCTCGAGAGGCAGAAGCTGGGAATACCTCTGCCGCCCGGTGTGCAGAACGATATGAGCGTTATGCGCGAAGAGCTCGGCCTCAGCGGGTACACATTCCCCTGGGATTGAGCCTGCGCGAGCTGTTGACCGAAGCATGAATCGTAATCGTCCTCGTCCTCAGTGAGCGGAGCGAACGGTCCTCGTCCTCGA
>SPBP01000359.1 GCA_004525935.1 Lentisphaerales bacterium
ATCCGGGGCATTCGGGGATTGAGCACGGCACAGACAGCTACTCAGGGAATATCGGGGCGGCGGGTGGGCCACGGGCATAGCGTGCGGAATGAGGAAACTCGTGTCTCGCGGGCCATTCCCGCAATGGGATGGAACAGAACCACTCTCCAGCAGGCCATCATCATGAAGGAGATTCTGGGACCGCCCGTAGCACTTAGATCGACGGCAGGTCCGCAGCAGCCGGGGAGCCGGTAACAGATCTAGCCGCGAATGGCGCTTTATGTTGCGCGCAACATAAAGCGCCATTCAGATCTAGCCTCAGCGCTGGAATCATCCGTCAGTCAGGTAGCCAGATCTGGGTTTTCAGTCTACGCCGGCCCCACCGTTCTGCATCACGGTGACTGCCGAAGAAAAGATCTATACGGTCTCCCTTTATGGCACCACCCCTGTCCTCAACACGTCCAAACCCGTAGCCCGGCACATTCACAACCGTGCCAAACGGATACCGCGATGTGTCAGCCGCTATTGTCCCACGGCTCGCCCGCTTGCCCGAAGCAGTGATCCCAATAAGTTTCCGTTTGCCCTTCATCGGACCGGACGAGTAAACAGGCTTGCCGTACCAGGTCCGGTGCCAACTACAACACTTTCCACACCTGCAATAACCCGTCACTTCCAGTGTTCGCACCACATCAGGCTTTCGTGACGGAGGACGAATGCCGGCACAATTCGACAGAAACGGAAGAACCATCAGCAGGGAGATCAGTGTAATGTGACGCCTCATCAAGGGCAGCTTATGGTTCCCCGGCATTCAGTGTCAACCTGTAACCCGTTCTGGCGAAGCTTTGCGGCTTTACTCCTCAGAAGACGGCATATAGAATTCCAAGTGTGAATAATTCGGCGCGGGTATGCGAGAAACACGGCGTGGACGCTGCTACCAGTCGGAGAGATTATGGCAAAGCGAAAACGACAAACTTCAGGGCGTCTGTCCCTTCTGGGCAAGAGCGTAACCCCCGTTCCCGCATCCCCCCAGGAGGCCACGCTCGAGGCGTTCGAGAATAAGTCCAGGCAACGGGACTACATCGTGCGTTTTGACTGTCCCGAATTCACATCGCTCTGTCCAATAACCGGTCAGCCGGATTTCGGAAGCATAACGATCGAGTACGTCCCTGCCCGGCTGTGTCTTGAAAGCAAGTCCCTCAAGCTCTACCTTTTTGCCTACCGCAACGAGGGCATATTCCACGAGGAGGTCGTTAACCGTATCCTTCGCGATGTGGTCAAGGCCATAAAGCCAAGAAGCGCAAGAATAGAGGGCACATTCAGACCAAGGGGCGGCATCTCCATCACGGTGCGAGCAGCTTATCCCACCGCGGAAGGGCTAAATTGAAAACCGGCACGGCATGCCTCGTGGTCTGCGGTCTTGTCTTAGCATTGTTCGCCGGGCTCCTCTGGCACCGGCGTCACCCCAAACCCGTGATCCACCAGGAGGAACCCGCTGCACCGCCGCAAACGCCGACCAGAACGGCTCCCGAGCGGTTCCCGCCTGGCACACACATGCCCAACTGCCCCGAAACAAAGGCGTCCGGATCAATAGACCTGGACAGTTTCTCCCCAGCGCGAGACCTCGTCAGAGTGGACAACCCCGGAATATGGTGGGAAAGCGATCATGATGGCGAAAACGACGAGGATGATCACCTGATGCATCGGGGTGTTCAACCTCTGCTCAACCAACTTGAAAAAGCCGTTGCCTCTTGCGGCGCCGCTCTGAAGGTTCATGACGCCTCCAGGCCCAGTGGCGGCGGACACTGTGCAACATCGCTTCACAAGGAAGGCCGAGCCCTTGACCTAACGGCAGATGGACTCACTCTCGAGGACCTCGCCAAGCTGTGCTGGGTGGCCGGATTTGACTGGGTGTTCAATGAGAACAAACGAGGTGCCGAGCACGTACATTGTTCATCAAGGGCCTCCGAACGTTCCCAATAGAGGGGGCAATTCGCTTCCCCAGACTCCCCCCGCCATATTGCAGCCCTGAGGCATGAGTCAGGAAAGCCAACGTTAGCGGGAGCTTCCGAGGACACAGTCCTCGTATCTTACAATCAGAGATTATTGAGTCTTTTCCTTAGGCGAGCCGCGGCATTTGTTTCGGCCTGTCTTGCGCGCCTGATATTAAGTTCGACATCGGAGACAAGATTGCGGATGCGTCGGCCGGAGGCATCGTTCACCGCGATCGTCACATGACAGTCAGCGGGCAGTGTGACCGTGATCGCGGGCATCGAGCGATGCTTCAGGTGAGCGTTTCGCGAAAGACGGTCTGGAGCGCCAGCGCCGCCGGTTTCAGGTTGCGCTCAAAATCGATGATAGAGGTGTTGGCGAGGCAGGGGTAACAGTCGTGCCCCATCCACACCAGGAACCCGCCGCACCGTGGAAACCGCAGCTTGCAGGCCTGCGCGGCGATGCTCAGCACCGTGGCCTGCTCGCCCTGAGTGATTTCCACGTACCGACGCAACGCCTCATCCGCCGGCACGTCCTTGAGTGGCGCGGCCAACCGCTCCCACTGCGTCCAGCATGAGCAATTATGCATCCAGAGTGGCGTGGTGGGTGGCCAGACGGGTTCGAGGCCGGCGTACTTCTGAATGATCGCCAGGCTCGAAGCGCCAGGCATGCCTGTCTCTGAGCGGAACAACGCGTCGTCCTGCTGCCAATACTGCCGACACTCGTCAATCGTGTTATAGCCTCCACCGAATCCCCACGGCCCGTGCACGTCATGATGCAGTCCCTTGCCGAAATCCTTGGCGTCCGCCGTGAACCGTGGCCCGCTCGACGAGGTCGGCAGGAAGCGCCGACCCGGATCTTCGGTCTGTACCACATCCCGCAGCATGGCGATGCACGGATGCGAACAATCTACCGGTTTGCCGGCGCCGCGCTTTCCGCCATCAAGCGAACCCTGCAATTCATTGCCGCCGCACCACAGTAACAGCGAAACATGCGAACGCCGCCGCCGCACATACGAGACGGCAATCTCGCGCAATGCTTCGATGACCCCCGCGTCTTCGGGGGGCCAGTTTTCGGGGCCTGACGAGGACAACGGGAATTCCTGCCAGACCAGCAAGCCGGCCTCA
>SPBP01000323.1 GCA_004525935.1 Lentisphaerales bacterium
ACCTCTGACTTCTGACCTCTTGGGTTGCGGGCGTAGCCCGCGTTGGTCATGTTGTCCTGAACACTGAATCCTGTCAACCCACACACCCGCGAACAGCAAGTGTCCGCTCTTCAGAACCCGCGCTTGCGCAGCTCCTGGCTCAACTGTTCCTGAAAGGCCTGAAGATCTTCCTGGCTGGGGCTGTACGCCGGATCGCTGCCGGAAAGACCAAGCCGGCCCGTTGCGTCGAGCGCCCATCCTGACTTAACGCCATCCGAAAATACGACATTTCCG
This sequence comes from Lentisphaerales bacterium, assembly GCA_004525935.1. Taxonomy (GTDB): domain Bacteria; phylum Verrucomicrobiota; class Kiritimatiellia; order SPBP01; family SPBP01; genus SPBP01. The sequence goes on from SPBP01000323.1 coordinate 274, forward strand.
CTGGCGACCGATCCCGGTTTGGTGATGCGATCTACGTCGACACTGACGCCGCCCGGCGCAACCGTGTTGCCCAGGATATCTTTCTCGCCGACATTCCCAGAATCCACTTCGCCCGTAGCGTCTGCCGGCTTCGCGTCCGGCACCACTTCCCGATCTTTCGGAACGGCTCCGAGATCGTCGACGAGCATCCTGACATCCAGGTATGTCATCGCGATGTCGAGCTCGCTGGAGAGTTTCTTCTGGACTTCAGCTACGCTGTCACCGGCAGCTATCCATTGCTGAACGGTCTTTTGCTGTTCATCGGAAAGTTTCATCAAGTCTCCAATCGACTGAATTCTCTATTCAATTCTGGGATGATACTACACAACATCACCGTAATACAGTCCAAAACTCGAGCTCCGAAGCAAAAGCTGAGCTGCGGGGGGACAAAATCGAAGGACTTGTCCTACAGGACCGGTTGGCCTATTATCCTACCGATGCTCTCGGAGGCTCCGACCATGACCAGACTACTCCACGCACTTGTTGCACTCGCCTTTCTCGCGGGCGCCGGCTGTGAAACAACCAGCCCTTTCCCGGCCGCCGGATCCCCGGGACCATCTGCGGAATTCCTCGACAGTTTCGCACTTGCCGGCGCGTGGGACATGGATCCATTCGGTACAACCGGCTCCGTGACATTCGTAGACAACCGGATGGAAGTGTCGTTTCACGCGCTCGACGCCGCGCCCAGGGATAAATGCGTGGTCAGCATACCGGTGCGAATGAGCCTGGCTAATCGGGCCGGAGTTCTTGTCGACGCAGACAACCACTTCGCGGAATCGGTTGAGCTGGCGTTCGGCCTGCAGACGCACGACGAAGACTACTACGAAACCAGACCCGTTCCCCTGAGACCGGGTCTGAATCCGAATATCTGCTTCAGTCTCGAGACACCGACCTACAAGTCTGCCGAAACAGAATGGCAGCACAGTACGGCGCCAAAAGGATTGGCCTCAACAAAACGGCTCTTCCTTCTGATTTACGCAAAGCAGGCGGGCTCTGTTGCATTCTCAAACTTTCGCATTATGTCAGCGCGAAAGACTCAGCAGCCCGACGACGTCGGGCTCCTGCCGGTGCTGCAGAATGGCAAGTGGGGATATTGTGACCGCGCTGCGCGAATTGTGATCAGCCCTTCGTTCACGAGGGCCCTGGCGTTTCGCGAAGGGCTCGCACCCGTAGTCGTGAATAATAGATTCGGGTATATCAATGCGCGCGGAGAAACGGTGATTGCGCCACACTACGAAAGTGCCGGGGCATTCTCCGAACAACTGGCAAGTGTCATGGTCTCGGGAAAGTTTGGATACATTGACACGGCCGGAGCCTGGGTGATTCAACCGTCTTACAACGAAGCCTTCGCGTTCCGCGACGGACTTGCCAGGATCGGGACAGGCGACGCCTTCTCGTTCATCGATCGGAACGGAAACCCGGTTGGGATGCTTCCTCTTGACGCGGCATCTGATTTCAGTGAAGGGCTCGCGGCAGTTCGACGGGGAAAGACCTGGGGCTATGTTGACACGACTGGCGCGTTTGTCATACAACCGGCATTCGAGCAGGCAGGTCCTTTTTCGGAAGGACTCGCGGCTGTCCGCGATGATAACAAATGGGGATACATAGACAAGTCGGGCCAGGTTGCCATACCCGCCGAATTCGAACATGCCGGCAGGTTCTCAGGGAGCACCGCGCCTGTGCAAAAGAATAGCAGTTGGGGATATATCGACAGGTCGGGCAAGCTTGCCGTCGAACCAACCTACGACCTGGCCGAAGCTTTCTCCGGCGGAATGGCAGCAGTGATGATCGACAGGAAATGGGGATATATAGACGATGCCGGGAAACTGGTCATCAATCCTGTGTTCGATGCAGCCATGCCTTTTACCGCCGGAATTGCCGCAATACAAATTGCCGATTCCGATGGGAACCTTCTATGGGGTTACATTGACACAGCCGGCCACTACGTCGTGAAGCCGGCTCGCTAGTCGAACCGATTGCCAGGCCCGGACGGCAGACAACGATCGAACATTCGGGCAGACGATTATGGCTATGGACTATACTGAAGATCTCGCCGTCTTCATCGACGAGCCGGTGGCATACTCGGACGCCACGGCCCTGCAGGAGAGGCTGGCAGAGGATCGGCTGGCAGATGCTATTCCAGACACTATTCTATTTCTCGAGCACCTTCCGGTCATCACCCTGGGACGCAGGGGGAACACCGCCTCGCTTCTTGATTCTCCGGAAAAACTTGAAACCGACGGAATCGCCTTGATAACGTCAACGCGCGGCGGCGATACAACATATCATGCGCCCGGCCAGCTTGTGACATATCCAATCATGAAACTGCAGCGGCACGAAGCGGATGTGCACTCATACGTCACAAGACTCGAGGAGGTTGCGATCCGATCGGCTGCAGGCTTCGGCATTGAGGCCTTCCGACGCAAGGGCATGACGGGTGTATGGACCCACGACGGTAAGCTTGCCGCAATCGGGGTCCGGCTAAGGCGCTGGGTCACGGCACACGGCATGAGCTTCAATGTTAACATCGATCTGACCGGCTTTGAACGGATAGTACCATGCGGACTCGACGACCGAAGAGTTGTTTCGCTGGCGTCGCTGCTTGGCGACAGGTGTCCCGCATTCCGCGACGTTCGGGAGTCAATGGCTGCTCACTTTGCCACCGTGTTCAGCCGCACGTTTCGCACGATATCCTGCCCCACCCTCGCCGAGGCAGCAGCGCAATTGCAGGGCGCTTCGGCCCAATAAACAGCAACCGCCGACGCGTCTCGCCGTAGCCTCTGGCGCAGCCGCCTTCGTCGTCCCGACTGCGGCGTGCCATGAGGCGTCGAGGGTCGGGTAGTATAAGTAGATTCTGTTGAAAAACCTCGGTGCTGGAGCATGTGCCCTATCCTTAATCTTTGTCGTGAGCTTTGTTCGCGAGCTTTGTCGATCCCCGAGTCGTGAACTGCTCCAGCAGTTCATCTTCACAGACTTGCCGACAAAGCTTACGACAAAGCTTCCTACTCCGCTCTTCGAGCTACGAAGGACAAGCAGCGA
>SPBP01000435.1 GCA_004525935.1 Lentisphaerales bacterium
ACGCTATTACCGCCCATATCCAGGTCTCCGGTCATGGCACGTGTGCCATCGGCCAGCAAGGCATGAGGATATTGCGCTTCTGTCCACACCGATGTTCCGGCCACAGGATCAGTTTCCGTAAAGCCGGTCAGATAACCATTGGTACCGTGATCTCCCCAGCCGTGGGCAGTATCCCAGTTTAGCGAATTGTCTACGACGATTGAATATGAGCCCGAAGTTGGCCCGCGCTTGACGAGACCTTCTGAACCAAGATCGCTGTCCATGACGGCGCCGGCATTGTCTACGTTCTCCGCGTCGGTAACATCCGCGCCCGCTTCAATCGCAGTTAGTTTACTCCGTTCCGCCGAACTGATGACCATACCACTGCCTGCGTTGGTAATGCCTGAAGCGGCAGAAGTCGCCCATGTATTGGACGGCAGATAGTAGTCCGCAACCTTGCCGCCAAGTCGTTCGGCTTCTCGCGCATACAGACTGTATGGAGTTGATACCAGACGAATTCTTGGACTCAATGTCTGGCTCTCGACGTTGAGCTCAACCCAGCACTCTGTGTTGGTCAATGCGGCAAGAAGCGCGGCATTGTGCGTACCGAAAACGAACGAATATATGCCGTTCTGCACGGGAACCACACCAATGTCTTCCGAATACTCCTCTGCCCCTGCTGTTTCGCTGTTGTAGATAGAAACAGTCACATGGACGTTTGTTGACAACGGATTGCCCACTTCGTCTACTAATCGGCCCTGGCAATCTATCAAAAACGGGATCTCCGCTTGTGTGACGCTCGTTACTACAAGAGCAAGTACAAACACGGCGATCAGTGCGCGCAGTGTTATCTTCATGATGTGTTCCTTATTTTGCTGGTGTGCTCTATTCCTCGACAGCCCGGATAAGATAGAATGCCTTTGCGACGTCACCGGTAACGACACAAGCCGATTGCGTTTCCAGCCACTCGCCTGAACCGTTGGTAGCTGTGACGACGTCTACGAGTATTGGGTTGATTGACAGATCAAAGATGTCTGCGGATGTCAACAATTCGTACGTCTTTCCTTCTCGCGCCGACCAGTAAATAGTCACGGCATTGTTGTCGCAGATCATCCGCGTGACTCGAAGCAGACTGTCAGCATCTTTCGGGTTGGTCCCGGCAATAGACTCATGGTGATCCGAAGCGCAATCGCCATCGGAGTCGGCCCGAAAAGGATCCGTAGGCGTAACGGGCAAGAATACTGTTCCTGCCAGTTCTTCGAAATCGGTCAATTGATCGTTATCGTCATCCGGATCGTTCTCATCGATATGCCCATCCCCGTCGTTGTCAAGATCCGGACGCGTGGTATAAGTGTTGTGGAAGCCTGCGTATGCGTAATAATTGGCCCCGGACAACTGCACTGCAGTGCAGCCACAGCCTATCGTGACAGAACCACTGAACGCGGCATTGCTGACAGTCTCGCTTCCGGCTGGCAGGCAAAATGTCGTATTTGAGATAGTCTGGCCTTTTGCCGATGTGCCGAGCATGAGCAAAACAAACACAACGGCCGTTCTCCTCGCGGTCTTCATTTGATTCCAGCCTTTCATATGAACGAACACAAATCGTCGGCTCACTCTTTTCAAGAGAATTACAATCCAGGATCTATTGTGGCCCGGAAGACACTTCCAGTGCTTGCGACAAAGCCGGGCTCGAGCTTTATCACGTCCCCCGCCCTGAATGTCACATTCCCGGGTTCTTCGACTGCATATCCATCACGTGCAGTTATAGAATTGAGCGCTTCACTATTTGTTAAAACAGTCACCGTCTGATTGCTCACGATTAGATCCTTGATCGCCCAGTGCCATGTAATGGCAGAATTCTCTCTAAACGAGAACGAGCCGGTGTTCGTTGTGGCGCCGGCAGCAGGCACACTGCCTGAGCCGGTCCAGCCTGTGCACACCAGCGTCATCCAGCTCTGTGTATCCTCGAACACCGCCGTTGAATTCGTAATGGCACACATTAGACTTGTGCCATATGTGTACCATTGTTGGCCTACGGATGGATCTGCCATGTCGTACGCCGAAGAAACATCAAGTGAGTAGGTGTTCGTGTTCACGGCCCACGCGCAGTGCAGAAGCGGAGCCTTCACCCGGCTGCCGTCGTATGCCCAGGCACGGCGCAGGCCGCTATCGTTGCCGGTAATGATGAATGCCAGGGAGTTGCCGTTTGACCACGCCGGCCGATCAACTATTTCCTGGATTATTGCTGTCAGATCAGGGGTCCGCTCGTTGGTCGTAGCCTGATTGTCCGACCATCCTGGAGGGGTCCAATCGACGAAGGCAGTGGTACTGCTTCTCGAAGAGATGTTTCCTCCAGAACCAGAAAATGTCGGCGCGCTATCCGTTGCCTCGCCTTTGATAGTGAGCGTCACAGGAGTCTCACCATTCGTGCT
>SPBP01000432.1 GCA_004525935.1 Lentisphaerales bacterium
GCACATTGCTATCCGCCGGTCACCAATTACCCGACCCACTTATCAGGCCTCAGCAGCAACGATGTCAGTCCCCTGCTTTTCGTGTGCAGCGAAAGTGGCAATGAACCCGGAGTTCTGTCCAATGCGTCGGAATGGACTGACTACATTTATACCCGCGGGCTGGGTCCCGGAACTCCGGCAGGCGTGCCCGTGATCATATGTCCGTTTCATCAACCCCAGGGCTTAAACTGCCTTGACACCGACCATTCCACACGATGGGTGAATGAGAGGAACGGCGTAGTGCACATGCTCGAGGACTTGATGGAGCGTGGGTACGAGTTCCATGTGAGTGAGCGGGTCCAGAGACAGTTCGGTGGTCGGCTCAGATCTTCAGAGAATTGGGGTGACACGTCCCATGACTGGGCAAAGGAAGCGGAGTTCCCCGAAGCCGTCCACCGGCGGACGCTCTGGACCGGTATTGCGGCAATAGTCGGATTATCAGCTCTTCTGTTCATCATGGGCTACTGGATCTCGCGTCGTGTCGGGCACCGGATCCGGAATGTGTTGCTCGTCGTGACTTTCGTGCTGGGCGTCACCTACGTGTGGCTGGCGCGGGACAGCGGATGGCAACTTCGACTCATGCCTGGTGTGAACGGGATGATGTACGGCAAATGGCTGATGCCGATCATTTGTTTCGCCGCCGGCTTACTCACGTCGTTCAGTAAGATCCGCCGATCCCACCGCGCAGTCCTGATTTCGCTGCTTGTGTGCGTTTCCTCTCTCGACTTCATCTCGGCTGCTGCCCTGTCCCGCCCGGTCACTTCAGACCGGTACGACGATTGGGTTACCTTGCAGAGTTCGGAGGCAACGTGTTCCCCGGCGGCCTGCGCCACATTGCTCCAATTGAGCGGCATACTTGTCTCGGAGCAAGACATGGTGCGTGCCTGCCTGACAACATCGCGCGGCACTTCATGGCAGGGCATGTACAGGGGGCTGAGTCTGTTGGTGGCAAATGATTGCCACGTGGGCGCAAAGAAGTATTCCTCCGTGGACGAGATGCCGTTACCCGCCATCATCAACGCCGAATTGAGAAGCACGAAGGATGAGTACAAACGATATCACGAAGAATGGGGATGGGAACCGGGTGAGCCCCACACGGTCGTAGTATTCAGGACAGAAGATGATGACGGGCTTCTTTTAGCCGATGCGGCAGTTGGTCTCGAGTTATGGGACAGGCGTGCACTGGATGTGCTGTGGAATGGCGAGGCACTGGTGATTCTTCCCGGCCGGAAGAAATGATGAATGGAGGCCCTATGAAAGAGAAACAGAAAGGCAACCCTGTCCTGCTGGCGTTTCTGCTCGGCGTCATTCTGCTCATGGTGATGTCTGCGATCAGTCCCTGCAGCTGCGGCAGGTCCCGCACCCTTGCGATCCGTACTGCGTGCCAGAGCAATCTGCACCAATTTGACCTGGCTCTATCGGCACACTGCTATCCACCGGTCACCAATTACCCGCCCGACTTATCGGGCCTCAGCAGCAACGATGTCTGCCCCGAGCTATTCGTGTGCCCCGGGAGCCGAAACCAGGCCGGAGCACTGTCGAATGCATCGGAATGGATGGACTACATCTATACGCGCGGGCTGGGTCCCGACACCCCTGCAGGCGTGCCGGTGATCATCTGTCCGTTTCATGAAAAAGATGGCGGCTTCAACTACCTGGACAGCGACCGTTCCACACGATGGGTAAAGGAACCGAACACGGTCGTAGGCATGCTCGAGGATCTGGTGCAGCGCGGATACGAGTTTCATGTGAGTGAGAGGGTACAAAGACAGTTCGGTGGTCGAATCAGATCTTCCGAAAACTGGGGTGATACATCCTCTGACTGAACATTGGAATGAGCCAGTGAGTGAGGGTGAGGGGAAACTGCGAGTCTTCAGCGTTCAGGGCTCAGTAACTGCCGGGGAAACACCCACCTTGTCCCGTCAGGCCAGAATCATTCCCGCTGCGACACTCGACACGCATGCGGTTCTCCTGACACCCGACACCTGACACCTTGTTCACTATCCAACGCGAAGTTCACTGAAGAAATTCGTCCAAATGGTATGGTGACTACCGTGTTACAAAATCAGTACGCCTACAGCCTTTCGAAAACCAAACCGGTAACGATATTCTTGAATGAGAAACCAGATTAGAGTATAGCTATGAGTAGTATTAAGGGGATGCGATATTAAAAAAAAGTAAAAATGATTTTTTTTGCTCATGATGACTAAAAAGTGACAAAACGCATGCCCTTTTCACAGTTTTATCAATATTATTTATTACATTCATCAATGCCAAATAGCGACATCTGTTTGACGGGCTGATTACCCCAGTTCAAACCTCAGAACATGTTCGGTAAACTTGATTTCCCTCCACCAGGTTACATTTTCGACACCTTTATCCTGCTCC
>SPBP01000103.1 GCA_004525935.1 Lentisphaerales bacterium
ACCATCGAGAACGTCAAGATTGCGCGGCCTGAAGCAGGTTCGGGCTCGTACCATACCAGGGAGGAGCCCACGGCGGCCCTGCTGAGACTGGGCGCGTGGCAATTCTTCAGCGATGCGTGTACGGGTAAGTTGCCGGATCCGTCCGGCAAGCCCAAGGCGGTCATCATCTCGGCACTGCGCTTGGATCCGTTTGTAGTCAGGGGAGATGTGCAGTTGCAGGGCAGAGTTTCTGAGTTTGCGAGGGGCCTGGAATTGCTTCACTCGTCGGCTGGAGATCAGCCGGTCTATCTCATTATTCCCAGCATCCGGTCGGATCTCGCCGGACAAGTGAGAGGGCTGGCGGACAAGTATTCATGGCTGACCCTGGTAGAAGTGAAACTGAAATATCCGTTCGGTAATCTTCAGCTTGCTGCGCAGAACCTCGGGTTCGACAGGTTACATGGCAAGGACATGGTGTGGGGACTGGGCGTAGAAGGAGTAATGGCTGTCGATGGGGCCCTCACTTCGTCCAGATCGTGTGCCTCCCGAACTATTTCGATAGGCGGACCAGGTGCGAAGAACCCGGCCCACGCAATCATCCCCGTGGGATATCCGCTCACAATGATCGCCGAGTCGTGCTCGGCCGGTACCCCGGTGCGTATGGTCAACGGTGGGGCATTGGCGGGAAGGTCTGTTCCAGCCGATCAGCAGGGATTGGATTCCGAATGCCTCGGGATTACGCTTATTCCAGAGAATACGGAGAGGGAGGTCCTGGCGTTCGCTCACCTCGGCTTCGGAAAACACGCTTTCACCAACACGTTCTTCAGCGTTCTGCGGGGCCGTTTCAGAGAACGCTATACTACTGCCGTGCGCGGCGAACACAGGCCGTGTGTCGCCTGTAGCAGCTGCGAGCGGGCCTGTCCGGCCGGCATAATGCCCTTCCTGGTTCACCGCTATGTGGACAAGCAGCGAATCGAAGAAGCCGAGCGGTTCGGACTGTGGAAGTGTATCGAATGTGGATTGTGCTCACATGTATGTCTTGCAAAACGAAACATGAGTTCAGCGTTCTGTGAGGCGAGAGAGAATATCGAGGCAGCATCCAGCCCGGGAGTCAACCAGTCGTGAAGTGGCTTCTCAAACTATTTGACGCGATGCGCCCTATGTTCGACGAGAAGAAGGGCGTGTTCCGCCTGTTCACGCCGATTTTCGAGACGGCCGAGAATATCTTCTTCTATCCGGCCGATCGCACCAAGGCGTTCCCGCACGTTCGTGATCCTCTCGATCTCAAACGATACATGGGGACGGTGATTGTTGCGATGTTTCCGTGTGTTGCGGCCGCGGTCTACTATTTCGGTCCGCGCGTGCTGGCTATGATCCTGATGTCTTATGTTGTTGGCGGCATCGTGGAGGTCTCATTTGCCATCATCCGCAAGGGAGAGATACACGAGGGCTTCTTTGTGACCGGCATGATCTTTCCGCTGGTTCTGCCGCCATCGACTCCGCTGTGGGTTGTGGGCGTGGGAATATTCTTCGGCACATTCTTTGGCAAGGAGGTATTTGGCGGAACGGGTAGGAATATCTTCAATCCTGCACTGGTAGGAAGGATCTTTGTTACAATCGCATTCCCCACAATCATGACCAGTGGATGGGATGCTCCCGGGGCGTGGCGAGGTGTCGCTGATGCAGTAGCAACCGCCACACCAATGGCACTGTTCAAGACGCAGCATGTTTTAACGCCCTGGTTTGACCTGCTGATCGGCAATACGGCGGGAAGCATCGGGGAAACATTCCACCTGGGCATAATCCTGGGCGGGATCTATCTGATATATGCAAAGGTATGTGACTGGCGAATACCGGCATTCTACCTCGGCTCGGTGGTACTCTTCTCTGCGCTCGGGAGTTCTGTTCCGGCGCTGGAAGCGAAGGTCGCTCCACCGCTGTTTCAGTTGCTGGGCGGAGGTCTCCTGTTTGGTGCCATGTTCATGGCCACGGACCCGGTAACTTCTCCTTCGACAAAGGTTGGTAAATGGCTGTTTGGAGTGTTCTGTGGTCTGCTGACAGTATTGATCAGGAGTTTCTCCGGATACGTTGAGGGCGTCATGTTCAGCATCGTTATAATGAATGCTTTCGCGCCCCTGATCGACCATGTTGTCCTGGCCGTGAAGTACAAAGAGGCGAGAACAGGATGAAAGAAAGAATCACAATGATCATCTTCATCCTCGTGCTGGGAGGAGCCTGGGCCACTACGCTTGTGGGAGTCGATCGGTGGACTTCCCCGATCATCAAGAAGTACGAGGCCGATAAACTGCGCAAAAAGATCCTTGAAGCACTCGCTATTTCTTATGAGGGGAAAGAGGTGGAGCAGGTTTTCTCCGAGAATATTACGAGCGAGGAGTTCGGGGAGACGACGATCTACAAGGCTGGCTCTGGGTCAGTAGCGTTTGAGGTCGATGGACCCGGATCGCAGGGCCCGATCAGGGGGGTCATGGCGCTTGGTCCGGATCTGGAAATGATCGTGGGCATTACGATTATCAGTCAGAGCGAGACGCCGGGTCTTGGCATGAGAGTGCTGGCACCTGACAACCTGGCGAAGTTCAGGGGGAAGACGACTGCCCCCAGGCTGCTGATTGTTCCGTCCAGCACGGCCGTGGCGGACAACGAAGTTGATGCAGTTACCGGGGCAACTCTCACGTGCAAGGCGCTTGAAAGTATAGTGAACAGTGAGGCAAAGAGCATTGCTTTGCTCATCCGCGGAGACGGCGAGTAGATGAGCCTGAAGAGCATACTTGGAAAGAAAGCAGCGAAGATCGTAAAGAGTGGCTTGTGGTTTGATCACCCCATAAGCTGCGCTACGCTAGGCGTGTGTTCTGCTCTCGCGATATCTAACAAGGTCGAGAACGCCATTGCAATGAGTCTTGGCGTGACGTTCGTCCTCGTATTGACGGCAGTCATAATATCATCGTTACGGAAGCTGATTCCGTCGCGGGTGCGAATAATCACTTACATGATCACCATTGCTTCGGGCGTTACGATTGTCGACCTGATACTCAAGGCGTTCTTTCCTGCCATCAGCGAAGCAATGGGTCCCTACGTTCCACTTATCATAACCAACTGCATCATCATGGGGCGGGCCGAGGCATTCTTTCTTCAGAATAACCCCTATCATTCGGTGGTGGACGCCGTATCGAACGGTCTGGCATATGCCTATACCCTGGTCCTCATCGCGGTGATACGGGAGATACTCGGTTTTGGCACATTGCTGGGCTGGCGGGTTATGCCAGAGGCGTGGGTAGACTGGGTTGTGATGGCTGCGCCTGCGGGAGCATTCTTTATTCTCGGCGTATTCTTGTGGATAACTCGAACGTTGGCGGATGTTAAGCCACCTGGGAAGGGCTAATTAAGATGACCGTCTTCAAGCGTCAGGGTTCAGGCAAGAGGGGGTTCCAAGCCAACATCCAACCTCCAACGTCCGTGTCGGCTCCACTGGGAATACAATGAACGAAATGTCGATAGGCTCTATATTCATTACGGCCCTTCTGATCCAGAACGTGGCGCTCTTCTATCTGCTTGGAATGTGTCCGTTCGTTTCGCTTGGGCGGAGTTTGAAGACGGCATTCGGGATGGGTGTAGCTGTAGTCTTTGTCATTGTCTTGACGACGGCGGTCACCTGGCCAATGTATCAGCTACTCGAAAGGACTGGTAGCCAGATAATTCAATATATTGTGTTCATTATCGTGATTGCGGCATGTGTGCAGTTGGTTGAAATGCTGATGGAGCGATTCTTCCCCGCATTGCAGGCGGCTTTTGGAATTTTTCTGCCGCTGATTACAGTGAACTGTACGGTGTTGTTCGTTTCGCTCAAGGTTACTGGCGTGGAGGCCCTTTCGTATGGCCAGGCCGTTGTGTATGCATTTGCGGCATCGCTGGGTTTCCTGCTGGCGATAGTGTTGGTTGCTGCAATATACGAGAAGCTGGAATTGATTGGCGATGTGCCGAAGGGTCTGAAAGGTCCGGGGATTATCATAGTCATTACCGGGATAATTGCGCTGGCGTTTATGGGTTTTGGCGGAATGGTGTGAGAACCACAGGAGTCAGGGGTCAGGAGTCAAGAGCCGCAACCGATCCGGCTTCGCTAAGCTTTGCCGGGAGCCGTTGTGGGTGAGGGGGATTGGATGTTGGTTGGTGCAACAGCTCTTGAAACGTTCTATCCCGTTGGGATTATTGCGCTGATCCTCTTCGTGGTAACCGTTCTGCTTGCCATTGCGGATAAGCTTTTGGTCTCGTACGGTGAGTGCAAGATTACGGTTAGGCAGGAAGATGAGACGAAGGAGTTCACTGTGGAGGGCGGCGGCAAGCTACTGACTGCCTTGATAGACAACGGAATGAAGATTCCGGCTTCATGTGGCGGACGAGGAAGCTGCGGATTTTGCAAGGTGAATGTGGCCAGTGGCGGAGGTCAGGTGCTTCCAACGGAAGAGGTGTTTCTCAGTAAGGAAGAGGAACGGGCTGGATCAAGATTGGCGTGCCAAGTGAAGGTCAAGAATGATATTGAGCTGTTTGTTCCTGACCTTCTCACGACCGTCAAGGGCATGGCCAAGAACGGCACGTTTGATACGCGGCTCAAATGGCGGTTCAGGGGTGGTGACGATCAGCGTGTTGTGTCTGATGGCAGGAAGGTGAAGCTTGATCGGAAGTCCAGAAGGAGCGTGGATGCTATTCTTGAGAAGCATGAGAATTCGAGTGGCACAATACTCCCGATTTTACACGATATTAATGCTGCGTTCTTGCACCTGCCGGAACCGGCTTTGAGGATGGTGTCAGAAGCGTTGGATATCCCTTTTAGCACAGTGTTCAGGATAGCTACATTCTATAATGCATTCAGCCTTGAGCCCAAGGGGAGACATGTCATCAGCGTGTGCATGGGGACAGCCTGCTACATTAAGGGCAGCCCGTTGATCCTGGAATCCTTTGAGAGAGAGTTGGGGATCAAGGTTGGTGAAACTACGGGTGACAGCAAGTTTACCCTGAAGACTGTGAGTTGTGTTGGTTGCTGTGGCCAGTCACCTGTGATCACGGTGAATGAACACATATATGGATACCTCAAGCTGATGGAAGTGCCACAGATCCTCAACAAGTACTCTTAGTGGAGGGGAAGATGCCAAGGATTGGACCGGAAGATTTGGAGAGGATCGGGCGAGAGGCCAAGAACGACATTTGCGCGAAGAAGGGGACTTCTGGAGCCAGGGTGTTGGTCCACATGGGAACGTGTGGGATAGCGGCAGGAGCTCGATCGGTGATGACGGCATTGGCGGACGAGATTGAACAGCGGAAGGCGGAAGATATTGTTCTGGTTGAGTCAAGTTGCGCAGGACTATGCAGTCGCGAACCAATGATTACTGTGGAAGTTAATGATAAGCCTGCTGTGAAGTATGTTGATATGACCCCTGACAAGGTCAAGGACGTGGTGGCCAAACATCTTGTCGGCGGAGAAATCGTAACGGAGTACGCTTTTTCCATGGGTGGCGAGAGAGTTCTCCAAGGAAGAAACGTGGCATATCGCCTGAATGTGATGGTTTGTACATGCACTAATTGTGTTGCGAATGGCGCTCTGCAGATCAAAGACCGTCTTGATGCGGAGATCAAGGCCAGGGATCTTGGAAATGAAATCCAGATAGCGCCGACTGGCGCCAATGGTCTCTGCGTGCGTGGCCCGATTCTCGTTGTCCAGCCAGATGGGATCTCCTATCAGTCTCTGAAACCGGAAGATATTCCGATGTTGGTTGAGGAACACCTCGTGAATGGGAGGCCCGTGAAGGATTTGATGGCCACGCCAGTGGACGGGGAATCGCCGATACCTGCTACGCAGGACATTCCTTTCTTCAAGTCGCAGAGACTGGTGGTCCTCAGGAACCGGGGGGTGATCGATCCTTCAAAGATTGAAGAATATATTGCGAACGATGGGTATCGGGCTCTGGCTAAGGCTCTTACGGAGATGACGCCCGAAGACGTGATAACGGAGATAAAGAATTCTGGTTTGCGTGGCCGTGGTGGTGGTGGCTTTGCCACGGGCAGAAAGTGGGAATCTACCAGGAAGCATGATGATGACATGAAGTACATCATCTGCAATGCCGATGAGGGCGACCCTGGCGCGTTCATGGACAGAAGTATTATCGAGGCCGATCCTCACTCAGTTATCGAGGGCATGGCTATTGCCGGGTATGCCGTAGGCTCAACGCAAGGCTATATCTACATAAGAGTTGAGTACCCCATGGCGATAGAAAGACTGAACGAGAGTCTTGAGCAGGCAAAGGAATACGGCTTGCTGGGGAAAGGCATTTTGGGAACGAACTGTGATTTCGACATTACGATCTTTAAGGGAGCAGGAGCCTTTGTGTGTGGGGAGTCCAGTTCTCTTAGAGCATCGATTGAGGGAAGGGTTGCTGAGCCGGTATCGAAACAGATTCACGCTACAGAGAAGGGCCTATATGAGAAGCCAACTGTCTTGAACAATGTGGAGACCTTCGCAAATGTCCCAGTGATAATCAATTGGGGGGCTGATTGGTTTGCTCAGATTGGTACGGATAAAAGTAAGGGGACGAAGGTGTTTTCGCTGGCAGGGAACGTGGTAAATGCAGGGCTGGTGGAAGTGCCAATGGGCATGACACTGCGTGAAATCGTATACAGCATTGGCGGCGGGATACCTGGCAACAAGAAATTCAAAGCCATTCAGACAGGGGGGCCATCAGGTGGTTGCATTCCGGCCAGTCTTCTGGACTTGCCGGTTGATTACCAAAAGCTTTCTGAAGCGGGATCCATGATGGGATCAGGCGGAATGATTGTCATGGATGAAGACGTGTGCATGGTGGATGTGGCAAAGTATTTTGTTGAGTTCTGTGTTGATGAATCGTGCGGCAAGTGTGTTTCCTGCAGAGATGGGGGCGAGGCCCTTTTGGAGATCCTGAAGAGAATCTGCAGTGGTGGAGGCAAAGAGGGCGATCTTGAGCTTCTCGAAGAGCTTTGCAGTGCGATAGGAGATGTATCGCTCTGTGGGTTGGGTAAGTCCCTGCCGAATTCGGTTCTGAGTACTCTCCGGTATTTCAGAGATGAGTATGAAGTGCATATTCGAGATAAGAAATGTCCCGCGCGGGTATGCAAGCCGCTCTTCGTATACAGAGTCGTAGCAGAGAAGTGTGAGAAGTGCGGTTTGTGTTTTGAGCACTGTCCGTCACAGGCGATCAAGTGGGAGCAGAACCAGATTGCCGAGATCATTGAAGACCGTTGCACCAAGTGTCGCATTTGTCGTGAGGTATGCAAGTACGAGGCAGTCATTACTGAATAACATCTGGACATGGAGCAGACGCAAGATGCGCGTGAGCGAAGGATGATCAAGTTTACCATCAACAATATTGAGCTCGAGGCCGAAGAGGGAACAACGATCCTTGAGGCGGCAAATGAGGCAGGCATCAAGATACCGACTCTTTGCTATCACAAGGACCTGAAACCGTACGGCGCGTGCCGTCTCTGCATGGTCGAGATAACGAAGCGCGGTTGGCCTTCTCTTCAGCCGGCGTGTACGTACATGGTTTTTGATGGCTTGATCGTGGAAACAGATACAGAGCGAGTCATCAAGTCTAGAAAGGTGATCTTTGAGTTGCTGCTGGCGCGATGTCCCGATTCTGAGAACATCAAGAAACTGGCGGCGGAATACGGTGTTATTGAAACGAGGATCACACTGGCAGATCCTGAAAACTGCGCGATGTGTGGTCTGTGCGTTCGGGTATGCGCTGAAATCTCGCAGAGAGAAGCGATCAGCTTTGCGTTCCGAGGCGATAAGAGAGTTGTCCAGACTGCGTTTGACAAGATGTCTCCGCAATGCGTGGGCTGCGGAGCTTGCGCCTATGTCTGTCCGACGGGCAGGATAACGGTCGAAGAGGCCGATGACTAGCACAGAGGTCTGAGCAAACCGCCACCCCTGAAATGGGAGTTTCAGGAAAGTCAATGTTTGCAGGTGTTTCCGAAAAGCGGCTGAGAAAATAATTTCGTGTGGGTTTTGGATGGGGTGGATTTGTGGTAAGAGACCACCGGAGGTGGTGTTTTACCGTGAGCAGATCGGATCAAGGCGGGTGGAAAGATGAGCAGAGCGTCCGTGTCATCGAAGGCGATGACAGGACGCATGTGATCGCCAAAGGCCAGGTTTATATGAGCTGGGCGCCGGGGGATGAAGGTGCTCGAAGGATGGCGATCGTGCAGCTCTATGAGAATGGCATGGGAACCCAGGAGCAGTTGGCGG